>CALCKS010000175.1 GCA_937965895.1 uncultured Campylobacter sp. | reverse complement strand
AAAACTTTAGCGAAAATAAAAACGGCTATCAAGTATCAATCTTATCAACAAGCTATATTTTTTGATTATTAGATTGATCCGACTTTGAAATTTGGGTAAATTTAAGAGGTAAAATTTGAAAGAAAATTCGGGAGCGAGTCGCCCCCGAATTTGAGTTAGATAGTGGTGCCCGCTTGTCTTAGCATAACGCGTTTGCGGTATACGTTTGATACGTCTGCGGCATCGCCTACTAGTAGCGCGTTGGTGGCGCAAACGGCGGCACACATAGGGACTTTGCCCTCTGAGATGCGGTTTTGCCCGTACATATGAAGCTCCTCGTGAGAGTTCGTCTCCTCAGGGCCTCCGGCACACATAGTGCATTTATCCATAGCGCCTTTTATGCCAAATGCCCCGTCTCTAGGGAACTGCGGCGCGCCGAAAGGACATGCGTATAGGCAGTAACCGCAACCGATGCATTTGTTTTTATCGTGAAGCACGATACCGTCGGCTCTGATGTAAAAACAATCAACCGGACACACCTGCTCGCAAGGAGCGTCGGTGCAGTGTTGGCAGGCTATAGTGGTCGATACTTCCTTACCCTCTATACCGTCGTTTAGCGTGATGACCTTGCGGCGGTAGAGCCCCACCGGGAGCTCGTGAGCCGAAGAGCAAGCGACCTGGCATCCAAAGCAGCTGATACATCTGTTGGTATCTACGAAAAATTTCATTCTTGCCATCTCTTACTCCTTAGACTCTATTTTCGCCGTATTCGTGGAAGAAGGTGTTAAAGCCCTCTCCATCTGCTTTTTCTATCCTGCAAAGTCCGGCGTTAAATTCCGAAATTTGAGTAACCGGGTCAAAGCCGTAGTTTGTTACGGTATTAAAGCTCTCGCCGATCGTATAAGGCTTAGTGCCCTCAGGATAGCGGTCTTCTAGGCTCACGCCTTGCATAACGCCCGCAAAGTTATACGGCATACAAATTCTATCCGGCGTAACCATCTGGGTATGATAGCAGCGAACCTTGATCTTAGTGCCTTGCGGAGAGTGGATCCACATCATATCGCGATCTTGGATACCGTATTTTAGGGCAAGCTCAGGGTGGACGTTAGCAAACATCTCAGGCGTGATCGCCGCTAGATACTTACTCGTTCGCTCGATCATACCCGCACCGCTTAGGTTTACTAGGCGCAATGTGCTAAATACGATAGGGAATTCCTTGCTCCAGTCTTTTGCTTGCTGCTCGGATTTATATTTCGTCTCGACGCGGAAATTTCTAGCCTGATCGTCGAAAGTCGGGTATTTTTGTACCAAATCCCAGCGCGGAGAGTGGATAGGCTCGCGGTGTTTAGGGATCGGATCTAGGAATTCCCAAACGATCATTCTTGCCCTTGCGTTGCCAAACGGCACTACGCCTTTTTCGCGGCATTTTTCTAGGATAAGTCCGCTGTGATCCGTACTCCAAGTAGCTCCCATCAGTCTTTTTTCTTCTTCGGTTAAGGTTATGCCTAGGACTTTTTCGATATTTTCTTTGGTAATTTGCGGATAGCCGCCTTTTACGTCCGATCCTACCAAAGTCGTATCCTCGCTAGCTAGCTGACTAACGCCGTTATGCTCTAAGCCGAAACGATTTCTAAATCCGCAACCGCCCTCTGCGTAAGACTTGCTCATATCATAAAGTATCGGCGTACCAGGGTGTTTTTCGTCCCATGCCGGCCAAGGCTTACCGTAGTATTCGCCTTTTACGTCGCCGCCGATACCCATTAGCGTATCAGGGTCGAAATTTTGCCAGTTGGCCTGATGTCTTCTAAACATCTCGGCCGTTCTACCGGTGCAGCCGATAGATTTACCCAAGCGAGCTATCTCGTTTGTAGCGTCGTCAGGCCACACGAAGTCGTCTTTAACTTGTTTTGGCTCGTTATTTACGGTCGCCATCTTCATGCCTTTTACGTACTCGTCGTAAAAGCCGAATTTTTTAGCAAATAAGAACATGACCTCATGGTCGGCCTTGCTCTCGTAAAGCGGCTCAACGACTTTTGTTCTCCATTGACCAGAGCGGTTAGTCGAGCTTATATGACCTTCGTTTTCAAACGCAGTAGCCACCGGAAGCACGTAAATTCCGTCTTTTCTATCTGAAAGGATAGCAACCTCGTTTACGAACGGCTCCGCAACTACTAGCATATCTAGCTTGTCGACGGCTTGCTGAATTTTTGTAAGGTGCGCCATAGAGGTGATACCGGTTCCTTGAACCCAAAGAACGCGAAGTTTGCCGCTAGTAAAAGTCTTTTCCTCTTTTAGGACGCCTTGCCACCATTTTGATAGCGACCAGCCTTTTTCGTTTCTCCAGTTTCTATCTTCCGGATTTTGCGGATCGTGATAAAAATACTCTTCAAATACGGTATTTTTTACCGGAGCGCCACCTTGTTTCGGCTCTTTTGTCGAAACCGCAAATCGTTTGATAAACTCGTCATAATCAACGCCCCAGCCTTTGCAGTAGTATTTCCACGAGGCGTCGCCTAGTCCGTAATACATAGGAAGAGTGTCTGAAAGGTTACCCATATCGGTAGAGCCCTGAACGTTATCGTGACCGCGGATGATGTTACAGCCGCCGCCAGGTTTACCCATATTGCCTAGGATTAGTTGAAGGATAGGTAAAATTCTGGTATTTGACGTTCCTACTGAGTGCTGAGTGATGCCTAGAGCCCAGATAACCGTTCCCGGTTTCGTATGTGCCATTATATTAGCAGCCTCTATGAGTCTATCTACCGGTACACCGGTAACGTCCGAAGTAAGCTCAGGAGTCCAGTGTTCAGCCTCTTTTCTAACCTCTTCGATACCATAGGTTCTGTTTTCTAAAAATTCTTTATCTTCCCAGCCGTTTTTAAGGATAATGTGAATAAGTCCATAAATAAGAGCTACGTCCGTTCCTGAACGCTGACGCAAGTAAAGATCTGCGTGCGCAGCCGTTTTAGTAAAATTCGGATCCGCTACGATTAATTTTGCGTTGTTTCTATCTTTGGCTTGCAACATATGCTTCATACCGCCGACGGGATTTGCTACAGCCGAATTCGCACCGATACAAAAGATCGCTTTTGAATTTGCCGTCATATCTCCGAAGTGATTCGTCATCGCGCCATAACCCCAAGTATTCGCCACACCGGCGACTGTTGCGCTATGTCAAATGCGTGCTACGTGATCGTTGCTGTTTGTACCCCAAAACGCCGCAAATTTGCGGAAATAATAACTTTGCTCGTTGTTAAATTTAGCCGAACCCAAGAAAACTACGCTATCAGGACCGTCTTCTTTACGGATTTGTAGCATCTTATCGCCGATTTCGTTTACGGCTTGCTCCCAGCTGATGCGCTCCCATTTTCCGTTTACTTTTTTCATCGGAAATTTGATGCGTTGTTTTGATTTTGTAAGGTCGATCTGATCGATTCCCTTAGAGCAGTGCGAACCTTGAGATATCGGATGGAACATAGCCATATCTTGGCGTACCCATACTCCGTCTTTTACCTCGGCTTCTATACCGCAACCCGCCGAACAAATAGAACAAATCGTTCTAACTTTTTTTGAACCTTCGTAAGGATTTTTTATCTCCTCGTTGGTTGCCTTTCTAAACGTCTCGTTTTCGCCAAATGCCATCGTGCTACCGGCACCAAGAGCGGCAAGCTTCAAAAACGAGCGTCTTCCTATGCGTGAATCACTCATGGTTTTCTCCCTTAGTAAGCGATCTTATAGTAGTATTCCCACTCTTTGCTTTTTTTGTAAAGCACCTCTTTTTTGCTCGACTTGCCGACAACTACGCCGTTGTCGTCAGGAGCAAGCTCGTCGCTAGTCGGTTTTGCGATAGCTGCAGCGGCCAATACAGTCCCGCCTACCGCGCCGACCTTCAGAGATTTTTTGAGAAAATCTCGTCTTGATCCTTGCATGTTTTCTCCTTATTAATCTCAAATTTGAAATTTTTGAGATGTTTTTAGAAAGATATTGTTCAAATTTTGCATATTTCCTAGGCGTAGTGCGCCTTACAGGCGCGTATTTTAGGGCACTTGCATATTTTAAAATATCACTGTGCAAATTTAGCATATTTTGAGAATAAATGAAGTAAAAATATTAGATTAATTATGAAACTTAATAAATAGTTAAGGAAACCTAAAATTTAGCTTAAGTTTTAATACTACATATCAAGTTAAAAATGTATATTTTATGTAACTCTGGGGCTTTTGAGCTAAATTTATCAAATTTAGCTCAAATTTACGTTAGGGATTATTTTTGAAGGTCGCTTAAATTTACTATAAAAGGCACGGAGCGAACGCCGGCGGCGGAGTATTTTTGTCTTAAATTATCCATCGCTTTTACGTCTGCGTCACTGACTGCACCGTCTGCCACCTTATAGTCGTCCGCAAAATATTTTCGTAAAATTTTGATCTTGTCGCTATCGGTTTTCGCGCTTGCTACGTCTTTATATATCAAAAAGCTTTTTTGCAAAGACGATACGTCGTGAACCGGAGTTAAGATTAGCTTTACGTTGCTTTCTTTTAACGTCGCTTCGATCTTTTCAAGCTCTAGGCGGCAGTACGGGCACTCAGGATCGGAAAACATCACGATAGTTGGCTTTTTAGAGTCGTTTCCTAGAGTGATGATATTTTCTTTTTGCTCGTTTTTATAGACTTTTGAAATATTTTTCGCCGCTATTTCCTTTTTTATCTCTTGCAGGTAGGCTTTTTGCGCCTTTAGGTCGATGATATCCGGGAAAAGCAAGTCGCCTTTAGTAAAGATAACCTCATCTTGACTCACTTGACCGTTGCTCAAATTTACCACGACCGCTTCGATTCCGTCGGTTAACGGTTTGCGCTCAGTTACATTTACTTTCACGCCTTCGCCGACCATCTGCGAATAAAAACCGACTACTTGCTCGTTTGACGCAGCAAACATCGCGCAGGCCGCCATTAGCGACAAAACTATTTTTTTCATTTCATTCCTTTTTAAAAATTTGCGCGGATTATATTAGCTTTTTATAAATAGATAAAAAATCACGCTTTTAAAACTCGGTCCGTGCCGTTTTTAACGATATTTGGATCTAGATCGAGTTGCTCTAGGTAGGCGATTATGTATTTTCTACTCAAATTTAACGACTCTTTCGCGTTCGTTACGTTTACGAATCCTTGCGCGGCGATGATAGCTTTTAGCTTCGCAAGCGCCTCGTTTAGGGCCTTTGACGTTACGAAAAGATTATGCGCGAGCCTCACCACGCGCCCGATTCCCGTTAGTTTTTTTAGCGCGTTATCGCCGCTAATGCGGTCTATCTCAAGCTCGTCGTAGATGTTATAAGGCGCCAAGGGAGCTAAATTTCCGCTTTGCAAAATCTCGTAAATTTTCTCCTCGAGCCTGATTTTTAGCTTGCTAATATCCACGCCCGTTTTGGTATAGACGCCGTCGTTTTTAGCGATCATGCCCGCGCTTTCTAGCTCGTCAAGCGCCTTTTGAGCGATATTTTCGCTAGCCCACGAGAGCTTTAGGCTGATGCTCGTAGCCGAAAATACGGCAAATTCGTTCTTTTCTATCATAAATTTGACCGCGCTTTTTATCCTATCGACTGCACTTAGATCGTATATATTTAGCGCCTTTTCATCGACGAATACGTTTGGCGTTTGTTTGGCGATAGCGACGGCCTCCTCGTGATTTAGCCCGAAGCGCTGATAGGCCGAGATGATACCAAAGCCGTTTTTATGCGTATATTTTAACATCGCAAATGCGCTTACGAAGTCCTTTTTGAGCAGCGCGTTTAAAAACGAAATTTTGCTTGTTTTTTTCATCGGTTCGCTCACGGCGTTTAGCACCCTGCCGCCGCCTATGACGCGACCGTTTGCGATGAGCACGAAGGGTTCGTCAAATTTTAAAAACATATCCCTTTCAAATTTAAACGTCGCAAATATCCCGCCCTCTTTTTCGCTAAGAACGAGCGCTTTTGCGGGCGCGGCCTTTGCCCCGACGCAAAAAGTCACGCTATGCCCATGCGTTAGCTCGCGAGCAAAAACTATCGCGTCTATCTCGCGAAATCCTCTAAAAAAGCCCTTTTTACTAAGCAGTTGGCCTTTTTTTAGATCGTTTAGCTCGATTCCCGTCAAATTTAGCGCCACGCGGCTGCTAACTCCGGCACGGTCAACGAAAGTGTCATGGCTCTGCACGCTTCGCACCTGCACCTCTTTGCCAGCGTCATAGTTAAACAGCTTTTCGTTTTTCGTCACGCTGCCCTCTATCACGGTGCCCGTGACTACGTTTCCGATACCTTTTAGGCTAAAAACGCGGTCGATGTAATACCTAAAAACGCCATCTTGCTCGCGGTTAGTCGCCTTTAGCGTAAAAAGATAATTTCGCAGCTCGTCGATGCTCGCGCTATCCTTGATACTAACCGGGAAAATCTCTAAAATTTGCAGATTTTTGTAGTTTTGCGCGGCGGCGTAAATTTCGCTTTTTCGCTGCTCGATTAGCTCCGCGCTAGCTAGGTCGCACTTTGTTAGCGCGACGATAAGAGAGCAAACGCCAAGGATATTTAAAACCTCCAAATGCTCCAAAGACTGTGGCATAAGTCCGTCGTTTGCCGCCACGACGAAAAGGCACGCGTCAAATCCATACGCGCCGCTGATCATCGTTTTGATCAAATTTTCATGTCCCGGCACGTCGATAAATGCGATATTTTCGCCGTTTTTGCTCAAATTTGAAAAGCTAAGGTCGATCGTGATCCCGCGCTTTTGCTCCTCTTCGAGTCTGTCGCCTTCAAAGCCGTTTAGTTCCTTTATCAGCGCCGTTTTGCCGTGGTCGATGTGCCCGGCCGTTCCTATTATTAAGCTCATTTTTCATCCGTTTCGTTGATTTTTTCTATCAAATTTTGCACGTCCGCGTCCAGTACGCTGCGAAGATCGAGCAAAAACTTGCCCTCCTCGATGCGGCCGATCACGAGATTTTTCCTAAATTTAGCCTCGTTTTCGTTCGCGTTTCCTTTGACGGCCAGCGCGAGGCTAGGTATGCGTTTGTTTGGCATAGTGCCGCCACCTACGAATGTCGTCGTGCGCACGATTTCAAGCGGAGTTTTTAGCTGCGAGTTTATAAAATTTGCCGTGTTTTCTAGCTCCTCTACGCTTTTATAGAGCTGCTTTACCGTCGTGATAAGCTCAAATTCGCGGTTTGCGTAGGCTTTGACGCTTTGGGCCAGTAGCGATATGATCACCTTATCCACGCGCAGCATTCTTAGTAGCTGATTTTTCTTTAGTTTTGCTATTAGTTCGCGTTTACCTAGGATTATGCCGCACTGCACGGAGCCAAAGAGTTTGTCGCCACTAAAGCTAACGAGCGAGGCGTCCTTTAGATTTTTTAGATTCGGCTCGTTGCGCTCGAGACCGTAGGGCAGCTCGCCGTAAAATCCGCCGCCAAGATCAAAATAATCGATGAGATTTCGCTCTCTTGCCAGCGCGCTAAGATCTGGCATCGCTACCTCTTCGCTAAAGCCCACGATATCGAAATTTGACCTATGCACCTTTAAGATCAGCTTCGAGTTTTCGTTTACCGCGTCCTCGTAGTCGCGAAGGTTGGTTTTATTCGTCGTGCCCACTTCGCGCAGGATCGCGCCCGAGTTTGCCATGACTTCGGGTACGCGAAAGCTCCCGCCGATCTCGACTAGCTCGCCTCTGCTAATGATAGCTTCGCCGCCTTTTGAGAAGGTATTTAGCACCAAAAATACGGCGCTTGCGTTGTTATTTACGATGACGGCGTCCTCAAATCCGAAAAGCTCCGCCAGCAGCCCGCCCACGTAGTCGTAGCGGTTTGAGCGGCCGCCCTTTTCGACGCTGTACTCCAAATTTGAATATCCCGTGATAACGGGCGCGGCTCGGCGTAAAATTTCGGGATCGATCGCGCTGCGGCCGAGGTTTGTGTGGATGATGACGCCGGTTGCGTTTATTAGGCTGCGTAGGCTCAAATTTGACGCCCTTTCGTATCTTGCGAGCGTGTTTTCGACGATGTCGTCAAGCCCCGGGCAGTTTCGCCCGCCTAAAATTTGAGCGCGCAGGCTCTCTAGCTCGGCCCTAGCGACCTTAGTCAGCAAGCTCGTGTCAAGCCCGAAAAATCGCTCATTTTTTATAAATTTATCTATCTGCGGGAGTTTTCGTAGTTCGTTCAAATTCGCTCCTAGTAAATTTGTGTTACCGAGCGCGATTTTAGCATAAATTTACTTTGAAACATTGTTTATATACTATAAGAACCTACTATATCCACCACTACAATAACACTGATCTTTACTTAGAGCTTGATACATTGCTGTTTTCCAATTATTTATAGGTTTAGATTTAAATTTTATACGAAGTTCTTGCTCAATATCCATTTTTGTTAAATTTTTATTTCCAAATTCTATTCCCAAGTCGTTCAATTCACTCGCTGCTTCAGCAGCATATCTTCTAGCCAATTCGTACACCCGAAAATGCTCTTTAATTTTCTTTTTATCCAAAGCATTATTAATATCTTTTGTGTCTACAAAGAATTCCATAGTAAGTTCAGACCAATTCACTTTTGCAAATAACCACTGTGTTTTTGTAAAGTCATCATAATAGGGATGAATAGTATTTGAAACTATATTTCTTTTTATGGTATTACAGTCTCTACAGCATCCAATCAAATTATTTGGCAATATCGAAAAAATTGGAAATTCGGATTTTGGTAAATAGTGATCTAATGTAGACACACGCCCCAATCCGCAATATGGACACTTCTCTAATTTTGGACTAGCCATTATTTGGTCATAGTATCTCCTTGGCCCCTTTTCTCTCACCAAGCGCTTATCATACAAATCAAATAAATCGTTTTTTATATTTTCGTATCTAGTAAATTTTTTATAATTAATCGGTTCTTTGATTATATACTTATCAAGAAATTTTTCTCTTGCGCTGTTGCGGTAACCGCAAGCGTTTAATAAAAATACATATAAATAATTTAATAATTTATTTTTCTTCGCCTCATTCTTTATTCCATTACAACAACATTTATATATGTCAGATTTACTTATTTTAGGTATATCTACTACAATCATAAGACTATTTCCTGTTGTTCAATAAGGCTCTTACCAACAATCTTGCTTCGGATCCAAGCTGATTATTATATTCTTTCATTATGCTATCATAAGAAGCTCTATCTTTCTTTATACTATTGTCCAGCATCGCATAAAAGCCTGATTTGTTTACCTCAAGGCCAAAAATTTCTTTAGTTAATGTTCCTATCGTCTCTCCAAATGTTTCAATATCAAAGCGCTCCGCTTCAGCCTTTAGACCAAATCTACTTAGTCTCCAAACGCAGCTCTTTGGCACCTCTTGTAAAACTACAGGCGAATGAGTCGCGATAATGGCTACCGCATTCTTTTTTATAAGCAAATCTGATAACGCCCGCATAAAGGATGACAATAAAGGCGGATGCAAATGACTTTCTGGTTCATCTAATAATACAAGGGTTTTTTCTTCTATCTTTTCAAAAATTTTAGTAATAGTTAATAATATTATAGCGTGCCCTGAACTTAATTTTCTAAATAAATCTATAGCCGGCTGTTTCAAACCTTGACTAATAACTTTGTCAACTTTTTTAATTTCTACCGTTTGGTGCATAACCTCGCTAATATTCAACTCTTCGAATATTGGATCTGATTCCAGTTGGGATATTAAATTTTTGTATTGTTCTATATTTTTATTACTTAAAATTTTTACAAAGCTACTAGCAAACTCGTCTGAAAGTTCTTTATTGTCCTTTAAATGGTTTTCTTCACTAGATGCTGTGCCACTCTCTTCTGGATTAAATTTTAACTTTTTAAGTCCTATATAAGAATACTCTGGGTGTTTTTTTTCAGAAAATGGCAAAAATGGATCGAATGCACTATAAGATACCGATAAAATTCTTGAAAAGATTTCACGAGGAGGCTTTACTTTTTCTTCAAAACTATCTTTTTCAAAGAATTTACCATTTTCACAATCTAAACCAATAAAGCTTTTTACCATATTATTTAGCAAATGGGTTTTACCAACACCATTTCTTCCGATCAATACATGGATGTTAGTTGGGGGATTTGAATCCGCAAAAACCTCAAAATACAACTTATAACCAGCCTGGTTATTTGCACAAGATGTCTCATATCCAAAACTATAGTCATCTAAAATAGCTCCACCATCTAGTATTCTCTTATATTGCCCTCTAACTGTAACTAAACTAGTATCCCTCAAAAGCGAAGTTGTAAATACATCTTCACTTAATGCCTTATTTAAAAGCTCTTCGTTTTTAACAACGTCTCTAATACTTGTTAAAAATATATCTTTTATTTCTGTTGGCATCTGGCTTATCAGCAAATAATATTCTGGGCCTTGACCCAATGAAAAATAGTTACTGTCTAAGCTCTTAAATTCTAAAGGTATCTTTGTTTGCTCTGGATCAAAAGAGGCAATTTTTACATAGCCTAAATCATATTTTTTACCGTTTGAATCAAACACAATTATCTGATAAAGTGTTTTATATCCAAAATCATCCCAATTGTCGTAACACAAATAAACTCTACAAGCATGACGCAGAAATAACCTATCGCTTTCAAGCTCTTTAATTCTTGAAAACGAACTCCACTCTATTTTTAAAAATTCTAACATGATTGGTGCCACCCCAAATTAAGTCTTAAATAAAAATGGAAATAATTATACCGTTTTGTTCTACGAAGTTAGTTAAAATATTATATTTATATTAATATATCTAGCAATAAATTTACCAATATTTAACTTATTCCAATAAAAATTTACAATTTTTCTTAAGCCAAAAAATAGTTTAATTTCTTCAGTGCTTATTAATGCCTTTAGTATTAAAATGCGCTCAATTTTGATAACGCGTAGCGCGGGGAGAAAATCATGAAAGAATTCGGTTTTTACAACGATTTTGACGAAAATTTGATGCTAAACGAGCAGATCGAGATAAACGGCGAAGGCGAGTATCTCGTCTCAAATTCGCCCAAACTAAAGGCAAGCGTAGTAGCGCCGGAGATAAATTTTTATCTAAAAAACACCGCAGACTCGGTGCTGGATAAGGCTAAAAACACGCTTTTACTTTATGAGGCAAGAGCCAGCGCCTTTGACCTAGCGCGCGACATCGACTATGAAAAACCCGTCGGTAAAAACGTCGTTATCGTTAGCAACGGCGGCCGCGATAATTTGGCGAATTTGCTAAAGGAAAGAGGCTTTAAAACCATCGAGCTGACGCATTTTGAGATCAAATTTATCTACGGCGCCGCAGGCGAGCTAAGCGTGCTAGTGCTGCGCCCAGACGGCGAGTTTGAGGTGGACTGCGACTTTTTCCTCGTAGAAAACGCGCGCGAATACATGCTAAAACAAAGCGGCTGCTACGAGATCGCGGGTAAAAGCGACGAGGAAATCGCTTCGCTGCTAGACGCGCAAAGCCCGAAATTTAAATTTAAAAGCCACGTCCACTACGACTCCACGATCTGCCAGTATCACGAGCGCAGACACGAGATCTGCGGCAGATGCGTCGAGGCCTGCCCTACGGTCGCGATCCTAAAAGAGGACGAAACTAAGCACCTAGTTTTCTCCCACATCGACTGCGTAAACTGCGGCGGCTGCGTGAGCGTCTGCCCTAGCGGCGCGCTTGATTACTCCGATATGCCAAGAAATTCATTTGCCCAGATAGCCAAACTATACCGCGGCAAGATCGCGCTAGTCGTACCCGCAAAGGCAAATTTAGAAAACCTAATCGTAAATTTACCCGCAAACGTGCTACCTTTTGCCATTAGCGGCGAGAGATTTTTGAGCGAGACGCATCTGCTTACGTTACTTCAAGAAAGCGGCGCGCAGGTCGTGATCTACGAGCAAAATATCGGCAAAGGCACCAAAGACGCGGTGGATATTTTAAATCAAATTTACGAGCTTAAATTTAACGAAAAAGCCGTCCTAGTCGCGCAAAACGAGGACAAACTAAAAAGCGCCCTCTCTCAGGCCAAATTTATCGAAGGCTCGCAGCACTCCATCGCCGAGTACGCCATGCCAAAGCGCGAGATTTTCGCCAAACGCCTAGAGTGGCTTGTGGACGATCAAAATTTAGGCTCCGTTAGCACCACCGAGCTCATCAGATACGGTCGCGTCGAGATAAATCAAGACACCTGCACGCTGTGCCTAAGCTGCGTGGGAGCGTGCAACGTCGCCGCTCTAGTCGCCGATAAAAAGACAAACTCCATCGTCTTTAACCCGAGCGTCTGCACCGCGTGCGGATACTGCGAGCTTAGCTGCGCGGAAAAAGACACGATATTTTTACGCCCCGGCAAGATCGATCTGGAGCCTAGTTTCTTTGCCTTTAGCGAGCTAGCCAGAGACGAGCTTTTCGCCTGTATCGAGTGCGGCAAGGAGTTTGCGACCAAAAAGGCCGTCGAAAAGATCGCCGCGATCATGGCGCCTAAATTTAACGGTGACAAAGCCAAGCTAAAGACGCTTTATTGCTGCTCGGACTGCAAAGCCAAAGTGATGATAAAAGCGCAAATGGATCAAATGAGAGAAGAGGTTTTAAATGGATAATAACTTAACCAAGGCGCGCGCGTATTTTTACGAGTTTTTGGCCTATCCGCTGTTTTTTCACGAGCACGGCGGTAAATTTGACCGCTGGCGCGAGCAGCTAGCCTACCTAGCGACCAGTCCCGTTACGACCGAGAGCGAGGCTGCGTTTGCAAATTTAGCCAAATTTGACTTTGAGAAATTCGCCAGAGAGCAAAACGACGTGCTTTTTGACTTCTCTTATTCCAACATCCCGCTAAACGCCTCCTTTTACGAGGACGGACGCGACGACGGCGCGGCTAGGCTGCGCGTGATCGAGTGTCTGAAGCTAAGCCCGTACCGCAGAGACAAGGACGCCTGCAAAGACAGCGAGGACTACGTCGGATTTATATTTTTAGCCACGGCGACCTTTTTGCGCGACGAAGTAGCGGGCGCGGCAAATATCAGCAGCAAGCTATTTACGGACGTTACGAACAAATTTATCGACGAATTTATCAAATTTTTATCCGCTCACAAAAATGCCGACTTTTTTGCCTCTTACGCGGTTATCTTGCGCGATTTTATCGATCTTGAGCGCGCGGTGCTAGGCGTAGAGGCTCCTGCGGCGCCGATCGGCGACAGCGCGGCGGTAGCCTCGATGAAAAAAGAGCCGTTTCAAAGCAAGATGCCTACGGCCAAAACAAAACTTCGCTGGGAGGAGTTCTCGCCCGTCATCTCGCAAGAGTTCGACGACTGAGGCTTGCGCGCTTAAATTTGCTTGCTAGGCTTGCCGATGCAGGCAAATTTAACTTGCCCGAGTCGCCCGTGCGGCCATTTCTCGTCAAATTTGCGCTTTAAATTTAGCTAGAAAAACCCGTCCATTTTCGGCGCGATTTTTTAGCCTCTTTAACCCGTCCAAATTTACTCCCGCATTTTTCAAATTTCCGTCCAATTTCACTCAAATTTAACCACCCTTTGGCTAATATTTCGTAAATTTAGTCATGAGCAAAAGGATCAAATTTGCAAAGCTTTTTTAAATTTATATTCACCATCGCCGCCTTTGCCACTATCCTCTTTTACCTTTCTTTTTTAGGAGTTAAATTTGATAAATTTGGATCAGGCTCTATGCCGACAGGTTTTACCGTCACTCCCGATACTAAAATAGACCCAAACTCCGAGCTAGCCAAATACGTAACGTAAGAGGAGATAGACGATTTTGGTTTTAGGTGCGCAGATATCGTTTGCGATAAAGAGAAAAACGCTACGCTAGTACCTTTAAGGGCCGCTCTTGACAGAAAAGATACCAACTTCGTAGTTAAATTTATCAAAGACAACAACCTAACCGCCGACGTAGAGATGAGGGAAAAAAGAACTCCGCTGATGTACAGCTCTTTTAGAAACGACGTAAATACCTCTAGTGCTCTAATAAATTTAGGAGCTGACATAAGGGCTAAAGATAGATTCGGCTTGTCTCCTATGGCTTATGCAATTATGCTAAACTCCCTAGATATGACTAAGATGCTACTAGATAAAGGGGTTAAATTTGAAGAGGTGGAGTATTTATCGCCGCATATTTATACAAACAGATACTATGATTCTTCCAGATTTGAATCCATAATCATAAACGGCGAGAATAACATAACAATACGCTACAAATACGATCAGGGGCGTCCAGAGACGGATCTAAATAATCCGCAATGCGTAGAGTCGAGCACTAGATATAAATCAGACCCGTTTTTCTACGTAGTAAATAGAAATCTGCCTCAGATGGCAGAGCTAATGCTAAGCACGGGGTATAAACCTAAGAAATTTGAAATAGGAAGCGGACTACAAGGTATAAGTAGCAAGGATAAAAACAGAGAGTTAAAACAAAGCGCCTGGGCCATCCTAGATGATTACGAAGACTACGAACCTATGCTTGACGTCTTTATAAAATACGACCTCCCTAATGCTCCGACTAAGGAGCAGCTAAAGGAGGCGTATGAGGAGTGCTATAAAGAAAATCAGATAGATAAAAATTTCTATAAACACTACGAATATAATAAAAAAAGATTAGATGAAATTATAATAAGTCAAGGCGAAACTCCTGCAAAAGTAAATCCAGTATTTTTTAACTTTGGAAAAAAATAAGCATTAATCATTATAAAAAACATTGTCCAGACGAAAATTCTACTTTTACGATTAGAGAATTTATCGACTGGGCAAATGATAATAAAAAAATGAGTTCTATATCAAGTTTTACAAGTAGTTTTGAAAACGACCCAACCAAGGTGATTTACGTAGATGGCAACCGAAGTAAATCTAGCCCTGGCTCAAATTTGAAGTAAATAATCTCAGCGCAAAGATGATGCCTAAAGATAAATTTGAGCTCGCGGTGGGCGTAAATTTAAGCGGGCAAATTTGACGAGAATGACCGCAAATTTGCCTGCTAAATTTCAAATTTGACTAAATCTTGTTAGCTTCTAAAAAATGCGTCGCTTAGAGTGGTTAAAATTTAGCGTTGTGCGGCGGATTCAACTCTAAACTACGGCGTTTGAAGCGACCGCGAAAACTGCCCGAGATAAAAAGGCAAATTTTAAAAGTAGCGCGCTAGAGTAAATTTGCGCTTACTTCTCGTCTCGCGCCAAAAGCTTTGCCGTGCGTCCGTTTTTTCGTACTTCTTTGAAAAATATCCGCAGCGCCTTTTGCTCCTTCGCGCCGATTTCGTAGCTGATAAATTTGAGATACCATTTGATATCATCCGCGCTGATGCCCCTAGTTTGGGCGTATTTAGCGAGGATGTAGTTTGGGATTTTGACATTTGCTCGCAAAAACTCGCGCGCTAGCCGCTCATACGCGCCGCACCCCTTTACGCAGGAAAATCGCCCGAAAACAAACGGCAAGCCCGTCCGATCGCGCCACGCCCGCCCAAGGTCGTAAAACGCCTCCTCGCCCTCCCGCAAATACGCCTTTAGCGCGCGGTCGCCGATGAGCACCTCGCCCTCAAGCCCCAGCACTTCGGCTAGCGCGTTTGAGCTAGCAGACGCGGGGTCGGGACGCGCGGCGGTGCCCTTTCGCACGAGCACGCTTTTGACGTCGCCTTTTGCGACGATGCCCAGGCTTACTTTTTTGTAGCGTTTTTTGCCGCTTTCGATGCTAGAGATCACGGCAGCGTCGATCCTGCGGCAGCACAGATCGCGGTTTAGTTTGCTTGGCACGCCCTTTTTAAATTCGATGATTTTTTTATCCTGCGAACTTAGGCGCGAGCGCTTTAAAAATACGTGAAAAGGAAGCAAATTTAGATAATCAATCTTGCCAAAAATCATAAAAACTCCGAATTTATAAGGATTTGCGCTGTTTTAAAACGACCAAAATTTAAAGCCAAATCCCAATGCGTAAAAATTTCATAAAACTAAAATCATCGCTCGCGGCAAAAGATACGGTCGCGAGCCTTGGTGCGATACTGCAAATTTGACCAAATCTCGCCATAAAATACGCCCGCGCCAAAGCAAAGTACGATAAAGGTGCGGGTCTGGGCCGTCAGGAAAAACAAAAAACTAGCTCGCCCCGCAAAGGACTATGGCGCAAAACCAGCAAAATCTCCGCGATACGCCGAGTCGCTCACATTGTTTGGGCGCCTAAGATGACATTTTGTGCGGTTAAATTTGAAAAAGCGGCGACTCCGCACGGGAAATCGCCGCTAGCAGTGCAAATTTTAGCCCAGGGCCGAGCTGTTTTGCTTCGTTAAATTTGGTATTCGTGCTCTTCAAGCTCGTCGTTTAAGAGTTTCGTAAATCTCGCTGCATGCGCCTCTATCGCACTATCAGGCACGCCCGGCTCCACGCCGCAGCTAGCAAAGATGCGACCGTAAACGAGCTCGCAAAAGTTCGCGCAGCACTGAAGCGGCAGCAAAATCTCGTTTAAGGTAAATTTGATCGCGCCGTGTTTGGAGTATTCGCCTAGCCCGCCGCCTGCGCTAACGGCGATTTGTAGCTGTTTGCCCGCGATCTTCGCGCCCTCTCCGTAGGCAAAGCCGCGGCTGAGCACGTAGTCGATGTAGGCCTTTAGCATCGACGGCACGTTAAAGCCCATCATCGGAAACAAAAACACGATGCGATCGGCGCGCAAAAACGCCTCCTGTTCTGCTGCGACGTCGATTTTTAAGGCATCGGTGCCGTAAAGTCCCTCTAGGTGGCGAACCTGGGCGCCCGCGCTTTTAGCGGCATTTGCCAACGCCTTATTTAGGCGAGAGGCAGCGAAATTCGGGTGAGATAAAACTACTAATGTTTTCATTTTGGCTCCTTTTTTGATAAATTTTAGATCATTTGCACTTTTGGGACGTTAAATTTAAGCTGATTAAATTTGCTGATTTTTAAACTCTCCTCAAATCGCAAAAGTCTTATTTTTGAGAAATTATATCATCAAAAGCCTAAAAACGGGTTAAGGCGGGCGGCTAAATTTTAACTAGTAAGACACTAGATGGTACGGCCGTAAATTCTCGCTCAAATTTATCTGCAAAATCCCCAATCATCTAAGCCGTCAAATTTGCCCTCACTTAAAAATATCAAGGTTTAAATTTAACTCGTCTATGATAGATAAAAAATCTGAAATTTCCTTTTTTATCTGCTTTACGTCATAAAGGCTAGGCGGTAGCGAAAACGGCGTAGTTTCAAATCTATTTTTCGCTCCGTTTAAAAATAGATAAAATTTATCGTCCATAAACGCAGCGCTCACGCCCATCTCTCCCGCAAATTTTATCTTTAACTCGCGCAAGCGCTTCATGAATGCGGGCGTCAAAAGATATCTTGCTTCGGCCTTGTCGTCCGTAAAAACCCTAAATTCATCGTTAAAAAGAGTATCGTCCATCCGCTCTTTTTCGCCTAAAAATTTAGTATTTAGAGTGCGGCTTGCCACTATCGTTTGACCGTTAAATTTCTTGTAAAACTCGCAGACCAAGACCGAACCGCTAAAAGGTTGTGTGTATTTCATTGCTTCCCACATAAAACTATCACTCAGAAAGTAAAAGCCTATCGTAGCTTATGGTATCCATGACTTCGTGAGATTAAATTTGATATCGTTTGGAGATAAATTTATGCCGTAAAGGTGCGGGTTTGGCGGACAAGCAACTAAATTTAAAAAATCGGTCAAATTTGACCGAAAATAAAAGAATTTAAGCCGAATCAAATCGGCTTAAATTTGCGCTCGAATTTGAGTTTAGCGTAGGTATTTGACGTTAGCTTTGGCGCGGAGTTTGTTGAAGTATTCGCCGATGACTCGGTCTTGCTCGAGTTTATAAAGCGCGTTCATCGCTTCGTCTCTGACCTCGTCAAATTCAGGCATCGTTTGCCCCTTTTTAGACGCTACGTAAAACATCTCAAAGCCCTCTGGAGTCTGGAAAATCTGCGTGAAAGTGCCGTCCGGGGTCTGCTGAAATATCGTTCGTAGTTGAGGCGGGATCTGCTCGCTTTTTAGATCCAGCACGTCCATGTGCACGCTGTGGTTGGTATTCATCGGGGAGCTGTGTCTAGCTGCTTCTAAAAGCTGCATCGAAGGCGCCACGTATCTAGTCACGCTCACGTCGGTAAAGTGCGCAAAAAGGTCGCGATTTTGCTCGAAATACGCTCTCGCGGCGTTTTCTGAGATGTTGATTTTAGCATCGGCAAATATGCTTTGATATAGCTTTTCTTGTTTTATGCTTTTTGCGACGTCGTCTTTAAACTGCGAGTAGTCGCCGCCCTTTGATAGTACGGCTGAGCGTAGATCTGAGGCGCTCATACCGCTCTCGCTTGCGATCTTTTGCAGCCTTTGATTTAGCTCGTAGTCGCTGGCTTCGATTTTTAGGTTTTTGATCTGCGCGGTTTCGAGCCTATCGCGGATCAGTAAATTTAGCGCGTTGGCTTCGCTTGTTTGCAGCTGCGCGGCGGCTTTGCGCACTTCGTTTACGGTGATGGGTTCGTTTTCGATAATGACGGCTATGCCGTTTGAGATCTGGCTCGCGTTAGCCATACAAAAACTGAGAAAAAACGCGGCGAATGAGATCTTTTTTAACATATAAAACCTTTGTTTAAGTCTAAAGTAAATATAATTTGAGCATTATAACATTTTAAATTTAAGCGCAAGCTATAAAGGTAAAATTTAATGCAAAATTCACAAATAGTAACTAGATTTGCCCCCTCTCCGACCGGATATTTGCACATCGGCGGGCTTAGGACGGCGCTTTATAACTACTTATACGCTAGAGCAAACGGCGGCAAATTTCTGCTGCGCATCGAAGATACCGACCTAAAACGCAACTCCGAGGAGGCCACGCAAGCGATAAAAGAGGCCTTTGCCTGGTGCGGGCTAGATCACGACGGCGAGGTGACCTATCAGTCTCGTAGATTTGACGTATATAAAGAGTACGTACAAAAGCTGCTAGCCGAGGGCAAAGCCTACAAATGCTACATGAGCAAAGACGAGCTAGACGCTCTGCGCGCCGAGCAAGAAGCGCGAAAAGAGAGGCCCAAATACGACAATCGCTACCGCGAATTTACCGGTACTCCGCCCGCGGGAGTCGAGCCCGTCATCCGTATCAAAGCGCCTCTAAGCGGCGAGATCGTGATCGACGACGGTATCAAAGGTGAGGTCAAATTTAGAGTCGAGGATATCCTGGATGATTTTATCATCGCGCGCTCTGACGGTACTCCGACGTATAACTTCACAGTCGTGATAGACGATGCGCTGATGGGCGTAACCGACGTCATCCGCGGCGACGATCACCTCTCAAACACCCCGAAACAAATCGTGCTCTACGACGCTCTAGGCTTTAAAGCGCCGAAATTTTACCACGTCGCGATGATAAACGGCGAGGACGGCAGCAAACTAAGCAAACGCCACGGCGCGACCGACGTGATGGAGTATAAGCGCATGGGTTATCTGCCAGAAGCTCTTTTAAATTTCCTCGTGCGCCTAGGCTGGAGCCACGGAAACGACGAAATTTTCGGCATGGACGATATGCTAAAGTACTTCGATCCGCACGATATAAACAAGAGCTCAAGCACCTATAACGCAAGCAAGCTAGAGTGGCTAAATGCCCACTATATCAAGACTCTGCCGTACGATAGACTGGCACGTGAGATGCTTAGCTTTGACATAGATTTTAAAGCGATGCCAAAGGGCGAGGTGCTGTTAAATTCTCTGCGCGAACGCTCAAAAACGCTAGTTGAAATGAGCCAAAGCGCAAGAACGATAATAAACGCTCCAAGCGCATACGACGAGAAAGCGTATGCTAAATTTATCACGCCCGAAAGCAGGGAAAATTTGGCTAAATTTGCCGAAATTTTGGACGAAAATTTAGACGCCAAAGGCTACGAGGAGATGACGGGTAAATTTTTAGAAGCAAACGGCTTAAAGCTAAAAGACATAGCCCAGGCGCTTCGCGTCGCGCTAACTGGAAATAGCGTAAGCCCGGGGATATTTGAGGTGCTCGAAGTTTTGGGCGCGGACGAGACGAAAAAACGAATAAAAAATATTTTAAAGGAGAACAAATGACACACGTAACTAACGAAGAAGCGCTCGCGTATCACGAGGGCGGCAAGATAGAGATAAAAGTAAAAACACCATGCGCGACGGCTAGAGACCTATCTATGGCGTACACGCCGGGCGTTGCGGTACCTTGTAAAGAGATCGAGGCCGACAACGAACTAGCCTACAAATACACAAACAAAGCAAATTTAGTAGCCGTCATCACCGACGGTACGGCCGTGCTTGGTCTAGGCGACATCGGCGCGGTAGCGGGCAAGCCGGTAATGGAAGGCAAGGCGGTTTTGTTTAAAAAATTTGCAAACGTAGATGCCTTTGACATCGAGCTAGACGAGCATGATCCTGATAAGATCGTAGAGATCTGCAAAGCACTCTCTCCGACTTTCGGCGGTATAAATTTAGAAGATATCCGCGCTCCAAAGTGCTTTGAGATCGAGCGCAAACTACAAGAAGCAGTCGATATCCCGGTCATGCACGACGATCAGCACGGCACGGCGATGATAACAAGCGCGGGCATAATAAACGCGATGGAGATTTCTGGCAAAGACATCTCTAAAATCAAAATCGTAGTTAGCGGCGCGGGCGCGGCTGGCATCGCATGCGCGAAGATGTATAAAGCGCTCGGTGCAAAACACATCGTGATGGTTGATAGTAAGGGTGTGATCCATAAAGGCCGCACTGATCTAACTCCGGAAAAGCTAGAATTCGCCCTAGAAACCGCAGATAGAACGCTAGCGGACGCGATGAAGGGCGCGGATATGTTCCTAGGTCTTAGCAAACCTGGCGTCGTGACGAAGGAAATGGTCGCATCTATGAACGACGAGCCGATTATTTTCGCGCTTGCTAACCCTACTCCGGAGATCTTTCCTGAAGACGTCGCAAGCGTGCGAAACGACGTGATGATGGGAACCGGCCGTAGCGACTATCCAAACCAGGTAAATAACGTACTTGGCTTTCCGTTTATATTCCGCGGCGCGCTAGACGTCAGAGCTAAAAAAATCACCGAAAATATGAAAATGGCTGCGGCGCGCGCGCTTGCAAATTTGGCTAAAGAGCCCGTGCCTGCGGAGGTTTGCGAGGTGTTTGGCGTAAAAGAGCTAAAATTCGGCAAAGACTACATCATACCAAAACCGTTTGACAAACGCGTCCTAACGGCAGTCGCTCCTGCGGTTGCGCAAGCGGCGGTCGATGACGGCGTAGCTAGAGTGAAGGATTTTGACGTAAAAGCCTATACCGAAAAGCTCGCAAAGGGTCTGTAAATGAAAAACGTCAGGCTCATCTCTCACCCGCTCATCGAGCACAAACTAGCGATTTTAAGGGATAAAAACACCGAGCCGTTTCAGTTTAGGATGCTCGTGGACGAGATCAGCCATCTGATGATATTTGAGGCGACTAGGGATCTGGCGCTGCGCGACGTGAGCGTGCAGACTCCGGTCGCCCAGGCCCAAGCTAAAAAGCTCGCGACAAAGGTGATGATTTGCCCTATTTTGCGAGCGGCGCTGGGTATGCTTGATAGCGTATTTACGATCATTCCAGACGCTAGCGTGGGCTTTTTGGGTTTTCAGCGAAACGAAAAGACTGCGGAGGCGGAGTTTTTCTACGCTAAACTGCCTCGCGACGCCAAAAACCGCCTAGCTATCATCATCGACCCGATGTTTGCCACCGGCGGTACGGCTATCGACGCGGTTAAATTTCTGCGCGAAAACGGCATAAAGCAGATCAAATTTATCTCCATCATCGCCGCTCCCGAGGGGCTAAAGCGCTTTAGCGAGGTTTACCCGGACGTCGAGGTCTATACGGCTGCGATCGACGAGCGACTAAACGAGAAAAACTATATCGTGCCGGGCCTTGGCGACGCTGGCGATAGGGTGTTTAATACGCTTTAAATTTGACGAACTCGGACGGTAAATTTAGCTTTTTGCCGTAAATTTAGCCAAATTTGACTGCGATCTATGCGGTTAGATTCGGCTTTTTCCGAGTCAAATTTAGCGTAAATTTACTCTCATCTTTACGGCGCGACATTATCAAATTTGGATTTAACCCGTAAAATTTGACGTCAAATTTACCGCCGAAGCAAGCGCTTCAAATTTATTCCAAAGGTCTTTTTTGAACAAACAATTACTTAGAAACGTCATCTTGCCGCTGGCCGTTTTGCTGCTCGCGGCGCTGTTTAAATTTGTCATTCCGGATAATTCGGCCGCCCCGAAACAAAATCAGCCGCAAAGCGAATTTAGAGGAAACGGCGCAGGCAAAAATGTAGCCGCCGTACCGACCGCAAACGTCGTAAAAGACGGCGTCTACACCTCAAAAGACGAGGTTGCGGCGTATATTTATAAATTCGGCGAGCTGCCGCGAAATTTCATCACCAAAAAAGAGGCGATCGCGCTCGGATGGGACGCTAAAAGCGGCAACCTATGGCAAGTCACGGACAAAAAAAGCATCGGCGGCGACCGCTTTTCAAACAGAGAAAAAAGGCTACCCGAAGCTAGCGGGCGCAAGTGGTTTGAGTGCGATATCGGATACCGCGGAGGGCGACGCGGAGCCCAGCGTATCGTGTTTTCTAGCGACGGGCTGATCTACTACACGCCCGATCATTATGAGAACTTTTATCTACTTTACGAGCGGAGACAGCAGTGAAAACCATAACTCTAAACGGCACAAAAATGCGCGAGAAAACGGCAGCCTTTGAGTATCTAGCTCGAAAATTCGGCCTTGATCCCGATGTAAAAAATCTCGACGCGCTTTACGACGCGCTCGGCGAGATAAATGAACCAACACAGATAAATCTAAAAAATCGTGCCGCACTTAGCACGCTTGGCGACTATGCGGACGATCTGATCGCCGTTTTCACCGATCTAGCAGAGGAAAACGAGCGCGTGAAATTTGAGATTTTATCTTGATTTGGTTGCCACTCGTGATATGCGGTAAAATTTAAATTTTTACCGATACCGGATGTGTGGCAAATTTACTTGCATTTTTATATAAATAGTCGATAAAATTTGATTCCAAACTCGTTTTTGTCCCTTAAGTAAAATCACCAAAAAATCAAGCCGAATTTTATCGTCCAAAATTCGGCTTCAAATCCAAAAATTAAAGCTAAATTTTTGATAACTAATGCGACCTTAAAAGCCATATCTGACGCCATCGCACACATTGCCTGATCCGTTTGATGAGGAGATATTTTACCGTGAAGGGCTGCGTGGATCTTATGCTCGGATGCTCTGCTGAGCCGACCCGCAGCCAATACCAAAAAATTACGCAGTACGATAAAAATAGCCAAAGAGAGAAAACCGTCGCCTAATGCTGATAAAATCATCTAGCGCGAACTTCGTCGCACCTTGTGTGCGCAGAAATACTGCGTGCATACAAAAAGCTCTTTAGGCAAGCGCGTGACGCTACACGGTTTAACAGTTAAGAAATCTGTATTTCAGCTGGCTATATTGGCATAGCAGGCGCGCAAATGACCATGATGCAAAAAACGCGAGGCTAAATTTAAAAATACGCCTTGGTTTAGACAAAAAGTCGCTAATTTTTATAGACCAAAATAGAAAGCCGGCTCTGTTTGCGTCGAGCAACAAGCAAAGTGCAAGGGCTTTTTGGAAGCGAAATTTACACTTGGTAACCCAAGCCCACATAGCATCGTAGCGTACTAATTTTAAATATATATCCGACGAATTCGATTTTAAATTTACATTATTTTCAACCACGAAAAACTTATCCGCATTACTCGCCTAAAATCCAAAATACATTTCAAAAATCGACCATTTATGCCAATTTGAATATCACAAGCAAAGACGCAAGATTTGCGCGGTTTAAATGCGCAAATTTAAAAGATACTACCGCAAGCGAGGCAAACAAATGTAGTAATTTTATCGGAAGCAAACAAAACTTACGGACAAGTTTTAAAATGACACAAAAGACAAATGCCGCGGCTACTAATAAAATCACTCGTCAAAAAGCTTTGAGTAAAATTTTATCGCCATAGTAATAAATTTAAAGTTAGATCGCCTTGCTTACGGCCGATTAAAAGCCACAAGCAAGGCAAAAACGCCGCGCCGCAAATTTAGCGGCGGGAGAGGTAGTTGGTATCGTAGTTGTTGTCGATGAAGTCTTGGTTTTCCATCATCGCGATGTGAAAATCGCGCGTGGTCTTGATGCCGCCGATGATGAGCTGCTCAAGCGTGACCTTCATCTTTCGTATCGCGCGGTTGCGGTCGGTATCCCAGACGATGAGCTTGCCGATCATGCTGTCGTAGTACGGCGGGATCGAGTAGTCCTGATAGATGTGGCTATCCATGCGCACGTTTCGGCCGCCCGGGCAGACGTATTTGGTTATCTTGCCGGGACTTGGCGTAAATGTATTTGGATCCTCGGCCGTGATGCGGCACTCGATGGCGTGGCCTTTTAGCGTGATACTTTCTTGCGGCGGTAGCGCCTCGCCCTGGGCTACTTTTATCATTAGCTCGATGATGTCTAGGCCGCTCACCATCTCGCTCACGCAGTGTTCGACCTGCAGGCGCGTGTTCATCTCGATGAAGTAAAAATCCAAATTTTTATCGACCAAAAACTCAAACGTTCCTGCACCCTCGTAGCCGATAGCTTTTGCCGCTTTTATCGCCGTTTCGTGTAGCCTCTCTCGCGTCGCTTCGTCTAGTAATATCGCGGGGCTTTCTTCGATCAGCTTTTGGTGGCGGCGCTGCATAGAGCAGTCGCGCTCGCCGATATGCAGGACGTTGCCGTGGCTGTCGCCGATGATCTGAACCTCGATATGGCGCGGGTTTAGGATGTATTTTTCCATATACATCGTCCCGTCGCCAAACGCACTCATCGCTTCGCTCTCGGCCGACCAAAACGCCTTTTCGATGTCCTCTTCGCGCTCGACCACGCGCATGCCGCGTCCGCCGCCGCCGGCTGCAGCTTTTAGGATGACCGGATAGCCGATTTTTTTAGCTAGCTCTTTGGCGGCCTTGGTGTCGGCTACCGCGCCGTCAGAGCCCGGGATCACCGGTACACCCGCACGCTGCATCACTTGCTTTGCCTTGCTTTTATCGCTCATTAGCGCCATCGCGGCCACGCTAGGTCCGATAAATTTTAGCTTGTGATGCGAGCAAATTTCGACGAAATTTTGATTTTCGCTTAAAAATCCGTAACCAGGAAATATCGCGTCGGCTTCGCTGATCTCGGCCGCGCTGATGATAGCCGGGATATTTAGGTAGCTGTCGCTTGAGCGCTCCTTGCCGATGCAGATTGCGACGTCGGCGTATTTGACGTAGAGCGCGTCTTTATCGGCCGTGGAGTAGACCACGACGGCTTCTTTGCCCATTTCCTTTATCGTTCGCAAGGCTCGCAGCGCTATTTCGCCGCGATTTGCGATTAAAATTCTTTTTATTTCCATCAAATTTTCTCCACGCCAAATAGCGGCAAGCCAAACTCGACCGGCTGGCCGTCGGAAACGAGTAGCTCGGTGATCTGACAGTCAAATTCGGCCTCGATCTCGTTCATTATCTTCATCGCTTCTATGATGCCCACGACGTCGCCTTTTCTCACGCGTTGACCTACTTTGACAAACGGCGCCGCGCCAGGGCTTGGAGCAGCGTAGAAAGTACCGACCATAGGCGATTTTATGCTGTCTTTTGGAGAATTAGCAGGAGCTTTGACCTCCGAGCTTACCACGACGTTTACCGGAGTCGGAGTCGGGACGGGAGCCTGGATAACGGGCTTTGGCAGCTCGCAGCAGTCGGCGAATTTTTCAAGCTCGACCTCAAAATCCCCGCTTTTTATCTTTATGCGGTTCATATCCATGTCGTTAAAAAACTCGATCAGCTCTTTTATGTCTTCTTTTTTCATAGAAATTTCTCCTAAATAGTTAAAGTTCAAAACTTCTTATTGTAGCAAAAAA
>CALCKS010000174.1 GCA_937965895.1 uncultured Campylobacter sp. | reverse complement strand
AGCCAATAATAACTCTCGCCAAATCTTTCTCTATAAAGAAAATGATAAAATTTTAGGCTACTGCTTACTGAGTGACTTTAATCCAAAAGTCGCTTACGATATAAGCGTAGAGATAAGCATCTATGTCGCTAAAAAGGCTCTTAAATGGGGTATCGGCAAACAGCTTTTAGCCCACAGCCTAAATGAAACTAGAGAGCTAAATTTAAAGAATATCATCACTTTAATATTTATTGAGAATAAAGCAAGTCCTAGGATATTTTTAAAATTTGGCTTTGAAAAATGGGGCGAACTGCCTGGCGTTTGCCTAATGGACGGCGAGTATAAAGATGTCGTTATCTTGGGGCTAAAGCTCTAAAAGCCAAGCATTAAGCAAATAAAGATATAATTCCACTTCTTCATGGGTAGATGTCCGAGCGGTTTAAGGAGCACGCCTGGAACGCGTGTGTGGGGGCAACTCACCGAGAGTTCGAATCTCTCTCTACCCGCCATTATATTAAGAAATACATAGAATTATTAAGCAAATTACAGCAATAAAATCTCGATTTTAACAATAATTTAAAGCATTATCTCATAAACTTACGGCAATAAAAAGCAGCTAAAAGAAACTATCAGCGGCAATTTTTCGCTGACTATCCGGTAAAAACAGTCAAAAATTACGGCAACAATCAGCCAAAATGATACACAAAGCCTAAATTATCGGCACAGCTCACGATAGCCCAAGTTAAAAATTTAAAGCCCAAAGATAAGCCGTATTTTGTAAGCGATAACGACAACCTATTATTAAAAATAATGCCTAACGGCATTAAATTTTATATACGAGTTTTGCAACAAAACAACAAATAAAAGTAAAATAATTATGGTAACAATTAAGACGAAGCAATCTCGACCGAAGTCAAAGAAAGAGGGAGGGCGGGCTAGAAAAGTAGCTTTTGTGCGGCATGGATATTTCATATGGGAAGATTGCATAATATCTTTTCTGTTATAATTAGCAATACTTTGATTTATAAACGGCAGATTGTGTATATGTATAAAGCGTTGCAAGCTATTGAAATCTTAAAATCAAGCTAATTCTTTGACCTTTAGGCTGTTTATTCTATGGTATTTTTGGCGGTTTTGCGCGTAAATTTGGATTTTAAAAACAAATTTATGCCAGAAGCCAAATCATAAACTAGCTTGATTTTATCCCAAATACTGGCTTTGCTAGTGTTATTGCAAGCCAAATTGCTAAAATCGGAATATATTTCAAATAAATAGGTTGATATTAAAAAAGCGAAAACCGTTATTTTGCTACTTTTGTTTTTGTCGATATG
>CALCKS010000173.1 GCA_937965895.1 uncultured Campylobacter sp. | reverse complement strand
CCTTTACTTTGTATTCGCTTGTCTGTTCGGTCATTCCGCCCGTTTCGGGGTCGTAGATTTGACCGCCTTTACGCTTATACGTGCCTACTTTGCCAAATTTTTCAAGCAATTTAAACGCCGTCTGTTGCGCCTTGTCATTTAGCATTATTTATCCTTTTGAAATAGATTTTAGTATGATAGCTTTTTTACGCCTTTGGTAAAATTTGGCGAAAATATGGCATAATCTGCCCGTGAATAGGCGAAAGGGTTGAGCGAAAGTGAAATACCCCAGCTTCTTAGCAAAGCATTACCGCCCCGTTCGGCGCGTAGTTTTATGCTGCGTTGTTCGTCCGTGTGAGGGTGTGGGTGGTCTCACCGCCTATTTAGTAAAGGGTAGATGTGCCACAGGGTTACGCTACACGACTTAATCGCCGTGCTATTGCAGGTTCAACTTCTGCCGCCCTTTACTTCTTTTTGTAACTCCTATTAAACACGCTGTAAGCTTCTGCGTTCGCAAAGTCGTCGCGGTCGAATATCGGGCTTTTATCTCTAAACTTCATCAGTAAATTTAAATAAGCTTCTTTGAGGTTATCGCTCACGTCTAGCAAAGCTTTTAAATACTCGTCCTTGTATCGCCCGAATGAAAAATCCTTGTAAATCGTTTTAGGGTCTAAATTTAGCTTGTATGCCGCGGCGTGAGCCATAAGGCGTAAGTCGTCTTTAAAAAATCGCGATAGCTCGTAAAAAAGGTCTATGTCGTATGTTTTCAATCGTCGAGCTTTATTATGATTTGAGTAGGGGCAAATAATGCGCCTTGCTCTTGTAGCTCGTAATTTTTACCTAGTATCGTTTCTTTATTCCTAGCCGTTATCCTGCTGTGTAGTTCAATGTCGCCCAGGTCGCCCGCTTCTTGCAGTAGCCTATTAGCCATTATTTGGTTTTTGATTGCCGTTTGCTTGAAAAAAGTTACCGCCCTTGCGTTGTCGCTTACTACCTGCGTCACGGCTTCGCGCTCGTATTCGTTTAGATCGGATAGTTCGGTTAGATACTGCGTGCCTTTAGCTATCGTGCTTTTTAGGTTTTGGCTTATGCCCTTAGTGATGTTATTTATCGCGCCTGCGCTGAGGTTAAAAAGCTTTTGTAGCGCTCTTTGGCTCATTCCTGCTTTATGCTTTGCTAATATCTGCGCTCTTACTTCGGGCGTTATTTTCATTTTACCGCCTTTAGCTCGCTTACGGCTTGATTTACCGCTTCGCGTTCGTATCTTACGGCGCGCCCTATCTTGACAAAGGGTAAAACGAAGTTAAAACGATCTTTGTATTTGTCGCTTCTCATCTTAGTAAGCGTGCTTTGCGATAAGTTTAAAATTTGCCCTATCTGCTTTGGCGTTAATAGCTCCATTGCTTGCCTTTTTTAGTGTTTAGAGGTATTTTAACGCGTATTAGGGTGTTTATTGGTTTGCGATGAGGTTATGGCTGCTCGGCTGCGCTTCCATAAAAAAATGGAGGCGATTAAGCCCCCTTTGATAAACCTACGCGCCCTTTAAATCTTTGTGCCAAGTGTATTGACCTTTTGGCGTGATTTGCTCTTGTAGCTTGTCGTTTAGCTCGCTTAGGTGCTTTATTTGCTCCTCTAGCTTTTCGCACTCTTTGGCATAATAATTAAAAAGGCGGTATGCTTGTAAGCCCGTTTCAAATAAGGCGTCCGCCATTCCCTTTGCTTCTCTCTTAGCTATCTCTGCTTGAAATGCTTCGCACGCCTTGTCGCCTCTTGCCCGCTCTAGCTCAATGCCTCGCTTATGTAAGCTAGTCCATAACCTAAAAGCGAAGTCTTTTAACTGAGAGTAGCTAGGCGCGTCTGCGCCCTTAGCTAAATATCTCAAAGCTTGGTTAAAGTCTCTTTTATTCATTGCTCACTCCTTTGGGTTAGTTCCTCGTTTTCCTCTTTTAGCTCTTTGAGCTGTAATCTTAGCTCTTTTAGCTCGTCGTTTAGAGCCTCTACCATAACGCACAAAGCTTCTTTTTTGTCGGTTACGTGAGCTAACGAGCAATAAAGCCCGTATGCTACGTCATAAATAACCTTATGCGACAAGTTGTCCGCTCCGCCCGCTCTTTCCATAAGGAGCTTATTAAAGCCCTCTTTGCTGCTGCCTTTTGGCGTGAATAAAATCATTTCTTTAACTCCTCTTTTTGTTCTGATATTTTCTTATCTGCGTAATCTCGCACGGCTTGGGCTACGTCGTCAATCGCGCCTGCTAAGAAGTAGCTTGCGCTCATAATGGTAGCGTCGTTAATGCCTGCGTGCTTTTTAAAATACGGCAAGGCTAATACTAAAGCACTAATGGCGTTTAGCGTGCTCGGTATCTCGTTTGTTAAGTCTAGCTCGTCGGCTATGTCGAATGTTAATTGCATTGGGTCTCCTTGTGATTAAACTATTTATTTGTTATTATTGATTTTAAAAACATTTTTTTAGCGTCAATTTGCGTAATCATAACATCTTTTATTTTAATTGTCAATAGTTTAATAAATCTTTTAGACGTGCTTTTGTAAAATACGCACATAAAACATTTACTAAAAGGATAAAAATGCAATATGATACTTTTGAGGCTATGCTCGGCGCGGTCGGTCTGTCTAAAAAAGAGTTCGCGGAGCTCGTCAAAATGAATTACACCAGCGTCACGAATTGGAAACAATCGGACAACGTGCCAGAATGGGTCGAGAGTTGGCTTATCAACTACGATAAGGCGCGCAAATTTGATAATGCTGTGGGCTTGGTTAATAACCTCGTGGATATTGTTAAAAAGCCTTAATGCTGACGCGTAATTAAATCCCTCTCTAGTAGCTACCTAAGTTAAATTTACCCAGCTACCGGTATTTAATTCCCTTAGCTCCGATCACGGCTCATAACTTCGATTTATTAAGGCTTTGCGGTCTATTTATGGCTAAAAATGCCGTATTCTGATCTCGACGCTTGGCGCAAAAATGCGTCTAGCTCTATGAATTAAACTCGCCCAGCTTTTAGCCTTGATTATCTCACGCCTAGCTTTAACGGGTCAAATACTCGGCTGGTAGGTTTTCCCTTTTTTGTGGATAACCCTTTTTCAGATTTTCTTGAATAAGCCCGTTTTTATTTTTTTGTGAAATCCAAAAAAAAAAGGGGGGGGGGTGAATTGAATACCACCCCCTTTAAACTCAGGGGGTGTCGGTAGCGGTTTACTTTGCACCTAAGGGCTAAATTTGGCTTAGGGCATAATGCGCCTATGACCTAGATTAAATCTATCTCATCGCTTTGGTTTTGCGTTCCTCATTTTTGAGGAATGATGATATTTAGGCTACTCGCTCGATCGGACGGATAGCCTATTTTAGGGGCTCGGCTCGACTCCTTATTTTTAAGGAGACGGACAAAGCTCGCATTTAAGGGCATTGCTGCGTAAGCCGAAAACTAAGCGCACGCACTGGACTAAAAAAGCTTTTGATCGTGTATGCTGCCGCCTCCGCCCTTTGAGGGGCGGGGCGTATTCATTAAATTAACAATACGCATTTAAAAGCAAAATAAAGCCCTCTGTTTGATTTTAACTATTTTTGATGCTTTGTATGGGTCAAGCTCTTTTTATCGATTGTAGGCTATGATTTTTACACTTATGGCTACTATTTGATTTTATTCCCCGCTCGCTTGTTTCACTCGCTCGCTAGACCCCGCGTGAGGTTTAAGGAAAGTGTGGGGAAAAGGGTTAATGAAAAGAGAATGGGGGTAAATGTTACCCTATCTACTAAGGGGGGTCTGAAACTTAAAACGCGTTTTTTTACTCTCTGCGTAAGTGTGAGCTAACTCCGTGTGCGTGCTAGTTTGCGCTTTGTCGAGTTTGCCAAAATCGTTTTTTATTCGTTTAAAGTTTTGATAACGAGTGATAACGAAAAGCGATACACGTTTTAGCGTTTCTTAAAGTAAATAAAACGGGCAAAAAATGGCTTAAGGATTTTTGGCAATTTGGGGCAAATTTGGCGGAATAAATATGCGATGAGGTTCAGGCGTTACAATGTAACGTTATGGCTTTATTTGATACTCTCTCGCTACCATAAGTTATCATTTAAGATTATTTTTGCTTGACTTGTTTAAATTTAGGGTGTATAATTACGGCGAAATTCGAGGGCGCACTTATCGCGCCCACTTCACTTATACAAAGAAATTCACTGAGGGTGCTTTAAAGCCCTTCTTGCAAATATTCCCTTATCTCACTATTCAAACAATCTAAAACATCATCAATAAAGGTCTCTAGCATATCAGGCATAACCCCCACTATCTTATCGTTTAGCCTTGTCGATATTCTCGGCGCGCCGTATTCATTTAGTTTGTAAAGGTTTTCAAAGTGAAAAGCGCGGTTTCTTATCGTGAGCATAAGAGAATAACAAATTTTAACTTTTTGAAAATTAGGCATTGAGCTTTTACCGTGCTTATTAAATTTTGAATATTTACGAAAATCAATTGCCGACAAATCCACCAGTTTATTATGTAGCTTCATCACGTTTATTAATGTAACCCAGTAGCCCAAAGTTTGACGCGAGATAAACGTGTCGTCGTCGATACTTAGCAGGCGTGCAGTCTTATTGCGCGTGATAATCTCGACAATACCCAGCTTGGGCGCTAATCTTTGCATAAGTAAAAAATTATCCCTGTGCTTTGCTTCACTCTCATAATCTTTTAATCTTTTTTCTGAAAATAAACCTATCAAGTCCATATTAGCCCTTTTGAAATTTACCGCGCTATTTTACGTAAAACGGGCTTAATAATAGTTTCATAAGCTATCAGCGGTTATCACGCCCTTAGCTCTCTTTTGTTGTTATGTGCCTTGTATGTGAGCTTTGGCGGCTGCGCTTGAGTAGCGACGTCGATTATTTGCGAAAAATCGCGCACGGCTTTGCGCAGTTGTAGCTCCAAGCGTTCGCCTCTAGGTAGTAACGCAGGCTTGTTTAAATCAATTATCGGGGCGGTCGCCTCTGCGCGATACAAGGGCAAATTTAGATTATTCTTTTTGGCTTTGTCGTAAAAATAAACGCGCTCCAGTGCCGTCATCTCGGTTTTTATGTAGGCGGTATTTCCCGCCCCGACTATCTCGAATGCGTCCAGGTTAAAAGGCTTCGCCCTATCAAAACATAAATCAATACTAGAGACGTTATTAACCGCGCCTAAAAGCTCCGCTACGAGGTCAAAGGGCGGGGCGGGCTTATGATATTGCTTTAGCCCATAAAACTCAATCACGGCGCGCTGCCTGCACTCGCTCGGGGCTTTTGTCGTGGCGTAGAATATGCTTAGATTTTCGAGTTCGTAAAGCTCGGTTATTTTTAGCCCTTGAAACTCGTAACGATTGGATATTTTTATTTCTTTGGTATCTTGCATTTTTCGCCATTTCAAGCCGTGATTTTTGGCTATGCTTTTAAGTAGTTCTATTTTGGTGTAGTGTTTGCGCGTTATTCTGTTTTTTAGGAAACTCGCGCGGACGGTGTCTATGGCTATGCTAGGCGTTTCAGCTAGTATTTGGGTAATTTGGGGTAAAATTTCCACGTCTTAACATCCAAAAGGGGCGGATCGCTTGACACTACCGCCCCCTAGAAATCTTTAAAATTAACCCTCTGCTAATTGAGGCGCATTTTTTGCTTTTATCGCCTCGATTAGCTTTTTAGCTAACTTTACTTGACCCCTTGGCGTTATTAGCGTAATGAGGCTTAGCCCTCGCTCGCCGTTTGGCTTCGTGAATGTCTGCGGTTTGCGTCTAAAATAGCCCATATTTAGATATTTTTGCAAAGGCTCGTTATTAAACATTAAAATCCCTAGCTCGCGCATTAGAGCAAATAATCGTATCTCGCCCGTATCTATGCCCTTATCTTTATCGCAAAGGATTTTCGCATACTCGCCTATTTTAATATCGCCCTTGCTAACCTCGACGGCACGCGCGAAATCTACGTAAGGCTCATCGGCTTTTACTTTGCACTCTAGGCGTTTTACTTCGTCCTGCGTGTCCGCTAGCCTCAAAAGAATATCGGCGGCGGCTCGCGGGTCTGCTAATACGCTTTGAATAGTAACGGGGCGATCGTGACCGGTTAAGATGTAATCGCTAGCCCAATCCCGAAATAAAATTGTCTGCGGCGTCTCCTCTAGTTTAAAGCCTAAAGTAATAATGCCCTTTTTAGTCCAAAAGACCATTTTTTGAGGCTTTACTCCCTCCCTTCTATTAGAAGGGGGTGTATCTGTTAAGTTTCCTTTGCCGTCGTTATACATATCTTTGTAATAATAATGCACGCCCTCGCGGTATTCGGTCGCGCCTTTTATTCTTTGTAAGCTTACCGCGTTTTGCGTTACGCCGAAACCCTGCGCTACTTGCTTGTCCGATAAGCTCCACGTGTCTTGATACTCCGAAATCTCCAAATTTAGATCGTTAAATGCTACTATTGCGCTCATATTTTGCCCCCTAAATATCTTTTAGCCTTTTGGAAATCGTCGATACGCCATAATTTAAACCGCCTTTTAGGCTCGTTCATGTCCGTGCACCACCTAAATTTAACGATTTTTTCTCTAAAAAGCTCTACTAAATACTGATTGGCGTTGCTTATGCCAAATATTCGCCCTGCGGTTATTTCCGTTCCGTCCCACATCATTTTTATTAACGCCGTTTTATGTCTGCTTCGTATCATCTGCTATTCTCCTCTCTTATGCCTACTTTTATCTCTAGCTCTTTTATTCTCCTGCTCTGCGTCTGCACGATATGAAATAAATCATAAGCGCAATCTAGCAAAGATTGAGCGACGCCGTCCAGGCTTGCCACCTTGTAAGTATGCAAATGCTTTTTAAAAGCTTTTAACATAACCTCATCACCCGCGCTAAAGCAAAGTTTGCTAGGCGTAAATACTAGCTTATTCATTGTTTGCGCTCCTTTGAAAAAATCGCTCTCTTAGCCGTTGATTTTCGGTGTGGAGCGCTTGGAGCTGATCGCGTTGTTCGTGTAGGACTTGAAATAAATTAAAGGCTACTGCCAGCCCTTGATTTAATCCCTCTTTGTAGTCGCTAGGGTCGTCGCTTGTCGCAGATTTTAAGATGTCCGGATAAACTTCGCCTAGCATTCGCGCAAAATCCGAATAAAGCCCTTTTTCGGCTTCGTTTTCAAAGGCTTTCATATTACGCGCTCCTATCTTGCAAATACGCGTCTAGCTCGCTTTTTAAAAAGCGGATAGTGCGCTCGGTTAAGCGTTTAGGCTTCGGGAAATCGTCACGTTTCATAAACCGCCATAACGTAGCGGTCGAAATGCCTAAATACTGCGCCGTTTCTTTTGGGCTTAGCGTGTTGTTCTTTGTGACTAATGGGTTCATAATAAAAACTCCTCTAAGGTGTTGTTTTTATTCATTTGCTAGCGTATGAATATGAGCGAAAATTTAGCAGATAATGCGGATAGTGTAAAACTCTGAAAATGTCTAAAATTGGGTTGTTCTCTAGGATTTACCATTTTTGGACTTTTTCAGAATATTTTTTAATTTAATGGTTTTATGGATGTTATTATTTTATCTTTTATCTTTGTTAATAAATTGGCTAGTTCCCTAATATCGTCTGTCGCCTTTAGCCCATATTTATTATTTATTGTAAATAAAAAGCTTTCTATTTTTGCCCTGCTTGGCGGCTTTTTGTAGTATGCGTCCATCTTGACGACGCCTTTTTTTATTGTAAATCTCTCGCCCGTCATCTCTGCGCCCACTGTTGGGGCGTACCCATCTTTTTTAATCTTCTCCATTTCATTTTTTAAGTCGGCTAGCACACTATCAATTTCTGTTCCGTTATCGGAAAATGGGCGACGCAAAAAATCAATAAGGTTTAATTTTAATCCTGCTTTTATTAAATCAGCGCAGGGTAAAGTGGTTTTGTTAATTAAAAAATTTATGAAGTCATCTATTATCTTAATATCTTTAATTATCTCTTTTTGGGGTTTTGTGCGGGGTTTATTTTTGTAGATAAAATCATCATAAACATAAGATAAAAAAAGTTTAGCCATTTTTGTCATTTCGTTTTTTATGGTTTCTTTTTCGCTTGGATGGTCTAAAAAACAAAAGTAGCTTTCTGCGTCATCTAGTATATTATCAATCTCATCCCTAGATACACTCCAAAAAAAAGAGACGTGTTTTTTGTTTGCAATTCTAAGAGCCTCAGTAATTGCAATGGCTTTAAATTTTAATTTAAAACTAATAAATGGCGTCGGGGCTTGAATTATGTTTGGTTGCATAAGCAATAAGGGCGTGCTATTGGCTAATGCGCTTTTAAGTTCATCTAATAAAATTAATCTAGCCATTTATTTCCCTTTCACTTCGTCTAGATAATCACTCCACCATTGCATAAGCTCGGCGCGCTCCTCTAGTCTTTGGCTTCTGTCGTAGATTGATTTTATTTTATTGCGCTCTCTATGGTCTAGGCAAAGCTCGATTATTTCCGCGTCTTTGCCGTGGCGTTTGATATTCTCGTTTAGTAGCGTCGAGGCGGTCGCCCTTAGCCCGTGAAATACCGTTTCATCGCCAAAGCCTAGCCGTTTAAGCGCGTAGTTAAGCGTATTTTCGCTTAGCGGTTTTAGGCTCGTTACGTCGCTAGGAAATACGAAATCGCCCCGCCTTATCTCGTATTGAGCTTTTAAAAGCTCTTTTACCTGCCTGCTTAACGGCACGGCAAAGTCTGCGCCCATTTTCATATCGCTAGCGGGAAATACGACGAGGTCTTTATCAAAGCTCACGTATTGCCATTTTAGCCCCCTGACGTTTGCGCTACGTAAAAAGGTATGCGCGCCGAATACTAACGCCTGCTTGGTGCTGTTTGAGCCCCTAAAGCCGTCAATCGCCCTTAAAAGCTCGCCTAGCCTTTCGGGGTCTGTTATCGCTCTGTAGTTCTCGCATTTTGAGGTTTTAAAGGTATCGGCAAAAATAATATCCCTCGTCGGGTTATGTTCGATGTAGCCTTTATTGACGGCTAAATCTAAAATTTTACGAAGTAGCCTAAACGTTCGCTTGCTCGTGTCGTGGCTTATTCCTTTTTTGGTCTCGGCTTCTTTGTATGCGCTCGATGACCTGCGCGTAGTCTCTGCGCGCTAGCGTGCGAATATCGCCGTTTTTGAGATAAGGCATAAGGTAGTTGTTTATCCGCCCCGCTTCTCTGCTAAGCGATGAGGTATTTTTCGCCTGCTCTTTTTCTATCCACTCGCGCGCCATGTCCTCAAATTTAACTGCCTTTTGAGCTATCACGGCTTTTTTGATGTCCTCGCCCCTCTCTTTTAGCCTTTTTAGCTCGGTCGCTTTCGCTCTTGCTTCGGCTAGCGTGATACTCGGATATTTGCCTATGATGATTTGATTGGTTTTGCGATCGGCGTCGGCGTATCTAAAAATAAACGTCTTAGTTAGGCTCTTTTTGCCCTGCACCGCATAAACGTAGAGGTATGGAGTAGAAATATCTTTTATCCACTCTCTAGCCTTGCCGTCTTTCAGCGTATAGTTTTTTAGTTGGCTATCTTTCGCAAACGTCGCCATTTTCTCGCCTTTTCCGGTTCTTTTTTAAAAGTGGGCTAGGGTTCGTTGGCTCTTAAATTCTCCGCTTTGGTATTAGCTAAGATGGCGATTTTTAGGGCATAACACGATTTAGCCGTTTTGAGTGTGTAAAAAATTAGCGTTTTGGTCGCATACACTCAAAAACACACTTATTTTCTTGAAAATGTATGATATTGTATGAAATCTTATGAAATGCTAAAAGGGGTTTAAAGCTCGTATTTTAGGGGGTTTTGAAAGCTTTTGAAATCTTGCGAAAATGATATTTGGTGGAAGCGAGGGGGATCGAACCCCTGTCCAAAAACAAACCGATCACAGCCTCTACACGCTTAGCAAAAGTGAAAATTTCATCTAAAAGGGCTCACTTTCCAAAACCTTATTTTAGACTAAGACAAGATTTCGGCTAGCAGCTCGTCAGGCCGCCAACCTACGCTAGCTGGGGTTACTCGCCGCCGTCTTAGCTAGTATCGGACTAGGCGAGGCTCAACTGAACTTACGCAGCTTTAGCGTAAGCAGGAGCGTAGTTAACGTTGTTTGCGTTTAAATTTATTTGAGCTTTTTACGCTTTGCTCAAAGCGACGTGCCACCGTGACCGCTCTGCTCCTGTCGAAGCCAAGTCGCTCCCGTAAGAATAGGCTAAATTTAGCCTTGTTTTAAAGGTTGGGGATTATATTATTTTTTGTATTTTTTGTCAAACGTCTAGTTTTTGGGGAATTTTTACGATATTGGCGTCCAACGGACTGAAAAACTCAGCATCGTTTTCTATATCGTTTTTGTATCTGCTAAACTGATCGCTCAATAAAAGCAGCCAGTCTACGAAGTCATCGTTTGCGGGTCCTTGTAGATCCCTTGCTTCGCCGCAAATTTCCTCGGCTAAAGTAGTTAATTTTAATATAGGATCAAGCTTCATAAAGCCTGCGGCAGACTTAATATTATGAAAAATTCTAAAAAGCTCGCCGGTATAGCCACTATACCTATCCGGCCTGGTGAGCCCTATGATGAGCGGTTCCATCAGATCGCACATCAAGGAGTAATGCGACAAAAACTCCTCCACAATATCGTAAGAGTAGTCTATCTCGAGGCTTCTTAGTATTCCCATTTATTTTCCTTAAAACTATTATCGTGATTGTAACATTTTTTTGATAAAATTAAAAATAAAATAGCTAAATTTAAGGAGGAATTTATGTTAAAAAATGACAAAAAAGTTACAATTTATGATATAATTAACAAAAAGGGTGTAGAGCCTATCGTTATGATCACGGCTTATGACGCTCTTTTTGCGCGGCTTTTTGACGAATACGTCGACATTATCTTGGTCGGCGACAGTCTAAACATGAGCTTTAACGGCAAAAAAGACACGCTAAGCCTAAAAATGGACGATGCGCTTTATCACGTCAAGGCTGTTTTGCAGGGCGCAAAACATGCTTTTGTCGTTGCTGATATGCCATTTGGCAGCTATCAGGATGAAAAATCTGCGCTAAAAAACGCGACTAAATTTATCAAAGCAGGCGCAGACGCGGTCAAATTTGAAGGCGGTCTAAAAGCCGCTCCTATCGTAAAAAGGCTCGTGGGTGAGGGTATAAATGTGATGGCTCACATCGGGCTGATGCCGCAGTTTGTGCGAAACGAGGGTGGCTACAAGATAAAAGGACGCAGCGAGGCTGACGAAGCGCGCTTGATCGACGAGGCGAAGGCGCTTGAGCGCGCGGGAGCGTTCTCGGCCGTGGTCGAGGGTACGTTAAGTCCAGTTGCCACAAAGGTCGCAAAAAGCGTGCAAATGCCTATCATCGGTATCGGCGCGGGCGCCGACGTAGACGGACAGGTACTCGTGTGGAGCGATATGCTCGGGTTCTTCGACGAATTTAAGCCAAAATTCGTTAAACGATACCTTGACGGCGCAAATTTGGTGCGAACGGCGGTAGAAACTTATGCCCGCGAAGTTAGAGAAAAGACCTTTCCCTGTGAGGAGTTCGAGTATAAAATTTAGCTTGTTTTAGCTAAAACTAGTCGGCGGGGCAAATTTGATCATCCGGCAAACGACGGCAAATTTGAGCCTTAGGCGTTAAATTTGACGAACAGAGGTTGGTTTAAAATTTACCCGTTCCTCGTCAAATTTGACGGGCAAATTTAGCTATCAAAACAAGGCTGGATTGAAAACGAGGAGTAAATTTTGAAAATTTTATTGATTTTGGCGGCGTTTTTTAGCGCACTAGCGGCTTCAAATCCGAATTTTGGGCTAGGCATCGACAGTCTTGGCGAGCAAAGTGAGCAAGTGCAGAATGAGAGGCGATTTTCTAAACGAGAGGAGGCCGCGAGACAGGCTATCGAAAATGCCGATTATGACGCTGCTTTTAAGATTTTATCGCCGCTTTGCGAGGAGGGCGACGCGATGAGTTGCGCGGCGCTGGGCAGTATGCATTTTAGCGGGCTGGGGGCCGAGAAAAGCAACGAAAAAGCCGAGCTTTTCTTTGAAAAATCGTGCGAGCTGGGAAACGGCACGGGCTGCTTTGATCTTGCGCTTTTAAACGTCAAGGAAATTTTTGGCGCCAAGGATGAAAATAAAATATTTCGCCTCTACGAAAAAGGCTGCGAACTAGGCTCTGAAGCGGCTTGCAACAACCTCGGCCTCATCTACGAATCGCAAAACGATCTCAAAAAATCCGTAAATTTATACGCCAAAGCTTGCAGAAAATTTGACGGCGCGGGCTGCTACAACTACGGCAGGATGATGCATGAGGGGCTGGGCGCAGAGCGCGATCTAGCAAGCGCGCACAAGGCTTTTGACACCTCGTGCTACATGAAAAACGCGCTTGGCTGCTACGCTCTGGGTTACGTTTACGAGCACGCGCAGGGCGTGGAGTTTGCGGTTTACGATGCGTACGACGGCTATTCGCGCGCTTGCAAGCTCGGCAACGACGACGGCTGCAGGGCTCTGGGCTTTGAAAACTACGAGAAAAATATCGAAATTTACGAAAAATTCGAGTCTATCGCGGAGGGTTGTAAATTTGGCAACGATAGCGATTGCAAGCTTTTAAAAGCGAGGATAGCGGAGTTTTAAGCTCGGGCTGGTCTGATTTTCTCGTCAAATTTAAGCTGATGTTTGAGATTTATCCGCTTTGGTGAGGCGGATAAATTTGATAAATTTCAGGCTTGCGTGCTGGGTGAAATTTTCCTTGGTACTGTTTAAACCCTAGCCTTTACGGCGCCAAATTTGACGCTACCGTCTTAAATTTGCCTTTTTTATTCAAATTTAATCACCTCATCTTCAAAATTTATCGCCGAACGCGGAGTTAAAATTGAACAAAGCCCAAAGCCAAAACTTACCCAAATTTTTGTAAAATGCGGCAAATTTACGAAAAACAGAGCCGAAAAAATGGATAGAATAGTCGAAATAGAAAAAATAAGCTTCGAGAGCGATTTTGAGGTGTCACTGCGCCCAACGCGCTTTGAGGACTACATCGGACAGGAAAAAATCAAGCAAAATTTAGGCGTCTTTATAAAGGCTACTAAAAAGCGCGGCGAGTGCCTAGACCACGTGCTTTTCTACGGGCCGCCGGGCCTTGGCAAGACGACGCTGGCGCACATCATCGCAAACGAAATGGGAGTTAGCATCAAGATGACGGCTGCGCCCATGATAGAAAAAAGCGGCGATCTGGCGGCGGTACTGACAAATTTACAAGAGGGCGACGTGCTCTTTATTGACGAGATACATCGCCTCAGCCCCGCGATCGAGGAGGTGCTATATCCTGCTATGGAGGACTTTCGCCTAGATATCATTATAGGCTCGGGGCCTGCGGCGCAGACGATCAAAATCGACCTACCTAAATTTACGCTCATCGGCGCTACGACGCGCGCGGGCATGATTTCGGCACCCCTGCGAGATAGATTTGGCATGGATTTTAGGCTGCAGTTTTATACTAGAGATGAGCTAGCTCGTATCGTGCAGATCGCCTCGGTAAAGCTCGGCAAAGAGTGCGAAAAAGCCGCCGCCCTCGAGGTCGCCGCCCGTTCGCGCGCCACGCCTAGGATTGCGCTACGGCTGCTAAAGCGCATACGAGACTTCGCCGAGGTAAACGACGAAGTCGTCATCTCGCAACCTCGCGCCAAAGAGGCTTTAGACGCGCTTGGCGTAAACGACATTGGCTTTGACGAGATGGATATCAAGTATCTAGAGATCCTGCTCGCCGCCAAACGCCGCCCGATGGGCCTAAGCACGATCGCAGCGGCTCTAAGCGAGGACGAGGGCACGGTCGAGGACGTGATCGAGCCCTATCTGCTCGCTAACGGCTACATCGAGCGTACGGCAAAAGGCAGGCTCGCAAGCGCCAAAGCCTACGAGGTGTTCAAGCTCAAATTTGACGGGGATACGCAAAAGGGGCTGTTTGAGGAGTGAGGTGAATTCGGCTTTTTTAAGTCGGTCGCCTTTTGCTAAATTTTATCCAAGCAAAATTTGAGCTTTTAAATTTGCTGCCATCTGGTTAGTCAGCCGTCAAATTTGACCGCATTCGTTATATGCTCGATTTAAAAGTACACAGGAATTTAACACGCTCAAATTTCTCGTCAAATTTATCAGCCGCCATAAGACTACCGTGCCCAAGCGCCGCCCGTCTGCAAAACCCCGCAAAATCTGATATAATAAGCCCCTCAAAGGAAAAAAATGAATAATCGAGTGTTTTTTGGCGTCTTCGCTCTTTGTGCGTTGGCGCTGGTCGTGTACCTTTTTAAGCCGTTTTTGCTAAATATCTTTATCGCCGCCTTGCTAGCCGTCGCCACCTCAAACGTCAACGTCAAATTTTTACAGCTAACGAAGGGCAAAAGGACGCTCTCGGCGGCTCTTACCACGCTTGCGCTGTTTTCGCTGTTTATCGCGCCGCTTTTGTACGCCGTGATCGAGATCGCCAAACACGCTGCAAACTTTAACACCGGCTACATAACAAACACGCTAAATTATTTTCAAAGCGGGAATTTTCAGCTGCCCGAACCGATCAAATTTCTAGAACCCAAAATCAAAGAGATTATCGCTGAGATCGATGTTAAAGCTATTTCCACCAACGTGCTTTCTAGTCTTGGCGGTATCGGAAAATCAAGCGTGAACTTTCTTTTCGACATGATTTTTATCCTCGTGTTTTTCTTTTTTGCGGTGCTTTACGGTAGCGAGCTTGTGGGCTACCTAAAAAGCGCGCTTCCGATGAAGGAGAGCGAGAGCGAGTTTATCCTCAGCGAAGTGGCTAACGTCATGAGCGTCGTACTTTATTCTATCGTTTTAAACGCGATTTTGCAGGGCTGCCTTTTTGCTATCATCACGATTTCATACGGCTACAACGGCTTTTTGATGGGCATACTCTTTGCCTTTACTTCGCTCGTGCCAGTCGTTGGCGGCTTGCTTGCTTGGGGGCCCATTAGCCTTTACGAGTTTGCTAACGGCAACACCGCGGCCGCTATCGTCATCGCCGTCTATACCATCGTCGTGATATCTATCGTCGCAGATACGTTTTTAAAGCCGATCGTGATTAAATTTATCAACGACAAGCTTGTAAAAATCCCAACCAAGATCAACGAACTACTGCTGTTTTTCTCGATGATAGCGGGTATCTCGACGTTTGGCTTTTGGGGACTTATCTTAGGCCCTGCGATCGTGACGTTTTTTATCTCGACGATCAAGCTTTATACATTGCTTAAAGAACACTCGGTCGTGTAAATTTGCCTAAATTTGGAGATATTTTTAGCAAATATCACAAATCTAACACGGATTTTATTATTTTCTGTGCTATAATCCTTAAATATAAAAATTAATGTTCCGCATTAAATTTGCGGGGCGTAAATTTGCTAAATTTAACCAAGGAGTTTTTATGAAACTAGCAAAACTAAGTTTGGCCGCCGTTTTGGCGCTTGGCTTTTTAGGCGCCGCAAACGCAGCCGATACCTTTGGGGAGGCGTTTACCAAAGGAAAACTAGCGGGCAAGATCCAAGCCACCTACGTCGATCAAAAAGACGAACGCGCGCCGATACACGATGAGCAGCTGACGTCTATACAGCTCGAGCTTGGATACGTGACCGATCCGTTTTACGGCTTTAGGCTCGGCGTTACGGGGCAGGGCAACTTCTTGCCGTTTAACAGCATGAGAAAAAGCGGCACCTTGTACGATAAAGAGTGGAGAACGCAAGGCGTGGTAATGTCCGAAGCGTATCTAGGCTACGGCATAGGCCAGACCGATATAAAATTCGGCCGTCAATACGTAAATACTCCGTTAGTAGCGGGCAACCCGACTCGCGCGTTTAAAGAGGCGTTTGAGGGTCTAACGATCGTAAATAAAGACATACCAAACACTACCTTGATCGGCGGCTGGTATTATAAATTTCAAGGCAGAAGCGCCGTCGTAACAGGCGGCAAAGAGGGACGCGCTCCGCACTTTAAAGATAGAGTCATCGTCGGCGGCATGGGGCCCGTGGCGTACGAGTTTGATAATATCTTTACCGGCGCGGTCATAAATCAAGGCATCCCAAATCTAAAACTAACCGGCGCATACGCTAGAGTGACCGATCTTAGGCGCGGCGCGCTGCAAGGCGACATCAACTTTTACCTAGCCGAGGCGAACTATAAAGTGCCCGTCGGCGACTTTAAGCTCGGTTTTGACGCGATGTATAAGGGCTCTCGCACTACAAGAGGCTTAGAGGATCTAAACTACGACGGAAATATGATCGGCCTAAGAGCGGGCATTTATGATTTTGTAGGATTTAGCGCCTCTTACGCCTATACGACCGTCGGCGACAACGACGCTTTGGCGTTTGGTCTAGGTAACGGCCCCGGCTCATACACGCTGCTTCCTATCCGCGGACCTTTCGTATTTACGGGCTATGCGGGCATGAATACGCATAAGCTTTTGTTTGAATACGACTTTAAAGAGGTGGGCGCCGAGGGTCTAAAAGCGAAACTTCATCTAGTAAAAGGCAAGCAAGACGCACCTCACCGCAATGCAGGTCCGACCGCGGCTAATACGCACATGAATGTTAAGGGCTGGGCGGCTCAGGCAAGCTACGATATACCGTGGGTCAAGGGGCTAAGCGCGAGCGTCACGTACACGGCGCTTGAGAGAAAGAACTTTGATACTAGAGGAGCTGTTAGAAAGACCGATAACAACGAGCTTTGGCTGCAAGTCGGATATAAATTTAACCTTCTAAACTAGCTACTTTAATGCGGACGCAAATTTGACGCGTCCGCTACTTCTTTTTATTTGATTTTTTGCGTCTGGGGTGTAAATTTGGCCTACCAAACCTGCATAAATTTGACGTAAGCCCTAAATTTAAGGTACGCAAAATTTGATTTTAGAGTTTGAAACTCTTTTTCGCGGCGCCAAAACGCATGCGTCCTGGCATAAATTTATCCCGCTAGGGTTTGAAAATGGGGGTTTGCGTCCCGTACCCAGACAACGTGAAAGCAAAAATTCACGCTGGGGTTTAAAACTGTGGCGTATGCGCTTTGGGGCTCAAATTCGGCGCGCAAATTTACCACGCTAGAGCAAATTTATGGTTTATGCGCTAGTCTGCTAAATTTAACCGCGTCAAATTTAATCCCTAAAACGGCAAATCACGAGCCCGGTTTTAGGCTATTTTTGTGCTTTTTTATCTTTTTTGTCGCCCAGTCGTAGTGTGATGAGGTGCTGCTGGTAATGTAGGCGGCGAGGTTTAGGTTGCCCGTGAAGTTAAAATATCCGCGCGCAAAAAGCTCCTCGTCGCTAAAATTTGTCGCAAGCCGCATAGTTTTTTCGTGTGTTTGCGCTAGTAGAGTTTTAGCCTCGTAAAGCGGCGTATCTTGGTGGTTGCGCCAAATTTGCATGTTCATCTGCGGGTATGTTTTCCAGTTATACGGCTCGGGTAAAAACGCAGTCCGCTCACCGCTTAGGTTCTTTTGGATAAAATTTATCAAAAGCAAGTGCCACTCGTAAAGGTGCGCGAGCACGTCTCGGACGCATTTATCTCTATCCTCGAAGTCAAATTTGGCCTTTTGCTCTGCCTCATTCATGCTTTCAACTAGAGATAAAAGCTTTTTAAAATTTGTCTCTGAAGCACTTAGTAAGTCTATTTTATTCGTAGGTCGCGGCATTTTTATCCCTTGGCTAAATTTGAGCAAATTATACAGCGCATTTTTAAATTTGCACTTTAAAGATATGGGTATTACCAAAAAGCTACAAAATATAAAAGGTAAAATTTAATTTATATTTGTATTTTAAAAATTAAAAATAAAACTTAAATATATAGCTCAAATTTGATCAAATTTACAATTTATGAGCTATACGGTCTTGAGTTTTAATCAATTTTATACCTATGATAATTTAGCCTAAAATTAGCGCTTTTAAAAGGTTAAATTTAAAAATAGACCACTATTTTTATACTTGATATATAGCTTTATATTTACAATGAAAAAATGTTACGATTTTACACGTTAAATTTGTATTTTATAAATAGTTTCTGAAATATTATGGGTTTTGTTATCAAAAAGAATATCAAATTTATTAAATATAAAAAAATATATTTATTCGTAATTTTAAGCTTTACCCCTAAAATAGGCAAAATAAAGATAATTTTGGTCTTAATTTGAATGCCAAATATTGCTAAAGAACTAATTGTTTTTAATCAACTTAAATTTAGGTTGTAACGGTTAATATCCGCCTGATTTTTAAGAACTATCTTAAAAAATAAATGAGGAGATAAAATGGATCGACGAGATTTTATAAAAAGCGCCGCCGCTTCGGCTGCTTGCGCGAGTGCCGGTATAGCACTGCCTAGCTCTATGGCAGCTGCGCAAAACGCAGCTGAAAAGGGCTGGCGCTGGGATAAGGCTGCATGTAGGTTCTGTGGAACTGGCTGCGGCGTAATGATCGCAACCAAAGAGGGCAAAATCGTAGCAGTCAAGGGTGACCCTGAAGCACCAGTAAACCGTGGCCTAAACTGCATCAAAGGCTACTTTAACGCCAAGATCATGTACGGCGCGGACCGCATCACTCAGCCGCTTTTACGCGTGAACGAAAAGGGCGAATTTGATAAAAAAGGCAAATTTAAGCCTATTAGCTGGGAAAAAGCCTTTGATATCATGGCGGAAAAATATAAAGAGACCATGAAGAAAAACGGCGTGCATTCAGCCTGCGTTTTTGGCTCGGGTCAATACACTATTTTAGAGGGTTACGCAGCCGTCAAACTATGGAAAGCCGGCATCAGAAGCAACTCCATAGACCCGAATGCTCGCCACTGTATGGCTAGCGCGGTTACGGGATTTATGCAGACTTTCGGTATCGACGAGCCTGCGGGCTGCTACGACGACATAGAGCTAACTGATACTATCGTGGCTTGGGGCGCTAATATGGCCGAGATGCACCCGATACTTTGGGCGCGCGTAAGCGATAAAAAGCTAAGCAATCCAGAGCGCGTAAAGGTCGTAAATTTAAGCACGTATTCGACTAGAACGTCAAATATCGCCGATTCCGAGATTATTTTCGCTCCTTCAAGCGATGTCGCTATCTGGAACTACATCGCTCACGAGATCGTTTATAATCATCCCGAAGCCATCGACTGGGACTACGTAAATAGCCACTGCGTATTTGCGACGGGACCTGCCGATATCGGCTACGGGCTTAGAAATAATCCAAATCATCCTAACTACTCAAACGAAAAAGACGTCGTAGAGACGGAACTTCATAAGAAACTAAGCAAAAACGAAGGCGTGACTCTGGGCTATCTAGGCTATAAAGAGGGCGACGTGATGGAAAATAAAAATACGGCTACCGCGGGCAAACACTGGCAAATCACGTTTGAGGAATTTAAAGAGGCTCTTAAACCTTATACGCTTGATTTCTCCGCTCCGCTAATAAAAGGCGATCCGAACGAGGATTTGGAAGAATTTAAGAAAAAACTAAAGCAACTAGCCGACTGGTACATCGAAAAAGGTAGAAAAGTAGTGAGCTTTTGGACGATGGGCTTTAACCAGCACCAACGAGGCACTTGGGTAAACGAGCAAGCCTATATGGTACATATGCTTCTTGGTAAACAAGCAAAACCGGGCGAGGGCGCTTTCTCGCTAACTGGACAACCAAGCGCATGCGGAACGGCACGCGAGGTCGGTACTTTCGTTCATCGCTTGCCTGCGGATATGGTCGTAGATAATGCCGAACACCGCGAAATAAGCGAGAAAATTTGGAAACTGCCTAAAAACACGCTAAATCCGAAAGTCGCCTCCCACTACGTAAAAATGATGCGCGACATGGAAGACGGAAAGATGAAATGGGCATGGGTGCAGGTAAATAACCCATGGCAAAACACCGCAAACGCAAACCACTGGATAAAAGCCGCTCGCGAGATGGATAACTTTATCATCGTCTCAGACCCGTATCCGGGCATCTCGGCTAAGGTTGCCGACCTGATCCTGCCAACTGCGATGATATACGAAAAATGGGGCGCGTACGGTAATGCCGAGCGCCGAACGCAGCACTGGCGTCAGCAAGTCCTTCCGGTAGGCGAAGCGATGAGCGACACGTGGCAAATGCTGGAATTTGCTAAGCGCTTTAAGCTAAAAGAGGTTTGGGGCGAACAAAAAGTAGACGATAAGCTAACGCTTCCAAGCGTGCTAGACGAGGCAAAAGCCATGGGTTATAGCGAAGAAGATACGCTATTTGACGTGCTTTTCGCAAACGAAGAGGCTAAGAGCTATCCTGCAAAAGACGCTATAATGGAAGATTTCGATAACTCCGAAGTTTTCGGCGACAGCAGAAAAGTAGTCGGCTCAGACGGCAAGGTATTTGAGGGCTACGGATTTTTCGTTCAAAAATATCTTTGGGAAGACTACCGCAAATTTGGCTCGGGTCACGGACACGATCTAGCGGACTTTGATACTTATCACAAAGTGCGCGGTCTAAGATGGCCTGTAGTAGACGGCAAAGAAACTCAGTGGAGATTTAACGCCAAATACGATCCGTACGCGAAGAAATTTGCCGAAGACGGCAAGCAGTTTGCATTCTACGGTAACAAAAAAGGCAAGCTTCCAAAAGGCGATCTAGCAAAAGTAACTAGCGGCGACGAGAAATTTTCTATCGCTAATAGAGCTAAAATTTTCTTCCGCCCTTATATGGATCCGTGCGAGATGCCTGATACTACGTATCCTTTCTGGCTATGCACGGGTCGCGTCTTGGAGCACTGGCACACCGGCACTATGACTATGCGTGTTCCTGAGCTTTACCGTGCGGTTCCAGAGGCTCTTTGCTACATGCACGAGGGCGATGCGCAAAAGCTAAATTTACAGCATAACGACGTCGTTTGGGTCGAATCTCGCCGCGGTAAGGTAAAAGCAAGAATCGATCTGCGCGGACGAAATAAACCGCCGATGGGTCTAGTTTACGTGCCGTTTTTTGATGAAAACGTGTTTATCAACAAAGTCTGCCTAGATGCGACTTGCCCGATCTCAAAAGAGACCGACTATAAAAAATGTGCGGTTAAAATTTACAAGGCTTAATAATGCAAAATAGAAGAGAGGCTTTAAAATTTGGGTTAAAAGCGATTAGTTTGGTTCTCGCAGGCGGCTTTATCTGGAGTACGCAAACGACGGCTAAAGCCCAAACTCTACTCATCAGGCCGCCGGGTGCTTTGAAGGAGAAAAATTTCCTTAGCGAGTGCATACGCTGCGGGCTTTGCGTAGAAGCCTGTCCTTGGGATACGCTTAAGCTTGCGGATTTAGACGACGGATTGCCTTACGGCACTCCGTTTTTTACCCCGCGAAATATCCCTTGTTATATGTGCCCGGATATCCCGTGCACGGTTGCCTGTCCGACCGGAGCTCTAGATACGAAGCTGGTGAGCGAGGATAACGGCAAGCTAAATATAAACAAAGCGCAGATGGGTATCGCGGTGTTGGATCCGAATTTCTGCATTGCTTACGAGGGGCTTCGCTGTGACGCTTGCTACCGTGCCTGTCCTTTGATAGATAAAGCGTTAAGGCTTGAATATGTCCGCAACGAACGCACGCAAAAGCACGCGTTTTTTAAACCTGTCGTGGACGCCGACTACTGCACGGGTTGCGGTATGTGCGAGCAAGTTTGCGTGACGCCAAAAGCCTCTATCTTCGTGCTTCCGCGCGAGATAGGACTTGGTTCTAGCAACGAACAGTACGTAAAAGGCTGGGTCGAGGGCGCGGATAAAAAGCTAAAAGACGCTGAGCCAAAAGAGTTTAAAACCGACGAGAAAAAGCTAAACGACTATCTAAATAGCGGAGATTTGCTATGAAATATTTGATTTTAAGAAGGATAAGTCAAATTTTGATCCTAGGGCTGTTTTTTGCGAGCAACTACTACGGAGTTAAAATTTTACAAGGCAATCTCAGTTCGTCTTTGCTTTTTGGAGTCATTCCTCTTAGCGATCCGTTTGCCGTTTTGCAGCTATATTTAGCTAGTTTTAGTATCGCTTCGGGTGCGCTTGTGGGAGCTGCTATCGTGTTTGCTTTTTACGCGATCGTCGCTCCGCGCGCTTTTTGCAGCTGGGTTTGCCCGGTAAATATCATCACCGAAACCGCTCGCTGGGTCAGAGTAAAGCTTGGCTACGACAAAGATAAAAAATTCGTAAATTTCACGCGAAGCGCTAGATATTACGTTTTAGGATTTACGCTTTTTATCTCGCTAGTCACTTCAGCTCCGGCGTTTGAGGGCGTTAGCTTTATCGGCATTATTCAGCGCGGCGTCATCTACGGCGGAATACTGTGGTTGTTCGTGGCGTTTGGGGTGTTTGCGATAGACGCGTTTATCGGCGATAGATTAGTCTGCTCAAAGCTTTGCCCGCTGGGCGCTTTTTACGCGATAGCCGGCAAATTCGCCCTTATCAGAGTAAAACACGATGCGGCTAGCTGTACTAGCTGCATGAAATGTAAGCTAATCTGCCCGGAAAACCAAGTGCTCGGCATTATCGGCAAGCAAAGCGGGTTTATAACCTCGAGCGAGTGCATCAGCTGTGGACGCTGTATCGACGTCTGCGATGACGACGCGCTCAAATTTAATATAAGAAATTTACTAAAGGAGAAAAATCAATGAAGGCGAGAATTTTGGCGGGATTGGCGTGCGCCGTCCTCGTATTTTCGGGATATACCGAAGCTAAAGAAGAACAAAAATCCTCTAGCTCGGTACAAACTCAAAAAGTAGAGCAAAAAAATAAATCAAAATTAGCCGATAGCAAAGAAGCTAAGGATCTAGATATCTTGCGTTCGGCTAGTGATGTTATGGATGAAGAAGAGGTAAAGTTGGTCGATATAAACTGGACGAAACCTGCCGCGGGCGAAGCGCAAAGATACGAGCGTTCTTTTGAAAACGCACCGCCGATGATACCCCATGATTTAGAGGGTTTGATACCGATAACTGCGGATAATAATATGTGCGTTACATGTCATATGCCTGAAGTTGCAAAAGACGTCGGCGCGACCGCGATCCCTAAATCGCACCTTTATAGCATAAGAAACAAAAAAGACCTCGACGGTAAGCTTAGCGACGACCGCTTTAACTGTACCGTTTGCCACGTACCGCAGGCGAACGTAGAGGCTAAGTTTAAAAATAACTTTAAGCCGGAGTACCGCGACGCTAACTCGTCTCAGCATTCCAATCTGTTAGACGTACTAAACGAAGGCGTTAGGTGAGCGTATCCAGACGCGAGCTATTTACTAAATTTTTGGGCGGCAAAACCGCTCAAAAATTTATCGCTCCGCCTTATTTTTGCGGCGAATTTAACTGTGCTGATTGCGAAGCGCCTTGCGTTAGTGCTTGCGATAGAGAGCTTTTAAGCTTTGAAAATGAAAGAATAAATTTTAAATTTAAGTCCTTGGGTTGTAACTTTTGTAAAGAGTGCGCGATTGCTTGCGAAGAGGTGGGACGAGAGGTTTTAAATTTAAAATTCGCAGCTACTATAGAAGCTAAAATTTTTATCGACGTGCATAGTTGTCTTGCTTGGAACGGCACGATTTGCTGTAGCTGTCAGGATATTTGCAAATTTAGAGCGATCGATTTTTTAGGCGTTTTTCGTCCGAGCATAAATCAAAAATGCACGGGCTGCGCGCAGTGTATGGAAGTTTGCTTCGCGAATAGTATCAAAATGGAGGCGTTATGAGAAAATTTATTTTATTTTTTACGGCGATTTTTTGCTTAAATTTGACCGCAAATTTGGCAGCTGCACCGCTTGAGATCTCGCAACCGGACAAGGTCATAAAAGCCGGCGCAAACGTGATAAGCTCAAATTTGATAGATGAAATTTTATATCTGGGTACGGACGGCAGCGAGCTTGATATCTACGACATAAAGGCGGATAAATTTTTAGAACCGATCAAATTTCGCACGGTCAAAACGCACTTTAGCGACGAAGAGCCTGCAAAGATTTTTAGCATCGACCGTCTAGGCGATATGCTTTTGGTTTTAACCGAGATGGACTACAACGAGCGCTATTTGTATGTTTTTAAAAAAGAAAATAACGGCTGGAGCGAGGTTAGCAATATGCACCTAGCTAACAAATCCGCCAAAAAGGCCTTTTTCATAGATGAAAAAACAGCGGTAGTATCGGACTTTGGCAATGAAATTTACTACATCGACCTGGAGAGTAAAAAAGCGGTCTTTAAACATAAATTTTCCATCGCGCTTTACGTTGATTTTGAAATCAACAAAACCCGCGACAAAATCGCTATCGGAGCCGAAAGCGGCGTGATTTATATCTATAATCTAAAAACTCGCCAAACCGAGCAAACCCTAAATTTCTTTAAAGACAATATGTACGACATCGACTATAAAAACGATGTCGTAGCCGTGGGCTGCATCGACAAACAAGCAGGCGTTTTTAACGGCACGATGAGCTATTTTAAGTCCGATTTTATCGTTTATGCGACGGGGCTTAGCGACGACGCCAAAACGCTAGCCTATATGAACGGCGAAGAGAGCGATATCCTGGTCTACGACATCGCAAGTAAGACAAAGCTCGCGACCGTAAAAACCGGACAGCAAATTTTAAATGAAATTTACCTCTCCGATAGCGGCAGGTTAATCAGCGTTGCGTATGAAAAAGAGGTTAAATTTTGGAGCGTAAAATGAACATATCAAGTGCGATAGTATATATAAAAGACGGAAACGAAGCTGCCGAGGTAGCTAAAAGAATCGAGCAAGTAAAAGGCTGCGAGGTCATCGCCGCGCAAGAGGGCAAAATCGTAGTCGTGATGAGCGCGGAAAATTTAGACGGTGAGATAGAGCTTTTTAAGGCGCTAGAAAGCGTCGAGGGCGTCTCCGGGGCTGCGATGATATACAGCTATCAAGAGGATTTGCAACAAGATATCGAAAGCATTAAAAAAAGCGGCAAGATAAGCGAAATTTTACTCGACGAAAACGTCGACGCTAAGGATATCGTATACAACGGCCACGTCGGCGATAGGGTAAAATAATTTTTTATCCGTTAACTTTATCCTAAATTTGACGATATATAATACAGAATAAAATTTAAAGGATAAAAAATGCAAAGCATCAACAGTTTAAGCCAAAATCCATACATCCCACAACCTCGCTACGACGTGCAAAACATCCAAAACACGGCAAGCGTAGATCAAAACGAAAATATAAAAAGGATGCAAGAAGCCTACGCAAATATCGACGTAAAGCAGCTAACGAATAGCTATTTGTCGCATTTTCAGGCTAGGGCGGACTCAAATTCGAGTTCCAATTTCTTATCTCAGGTTTCGGCCTTTAATGGTTCTGCAAAATTTAACGACATTTTTGGCGCTCAAAACAAAAGTATAAATTCTCTAAACGATATCTTATCGGGTGTTGATTTTAAATCTATCGGCTACGAGGGCAAACCTATAACACAACTAAGCCAAAGCGAAGCCAGCGATCTAGTGAGCGAGAATGGATTTTTCGGCATAACAAATACTGCTGATAGGATTTCAAATTTTATCATTAGCGCCGCCGGAGACGACTTGCAAAAGCTAGAAGCCGGAAAAGAAGGTATGCTAAGGGGCTTTAAAGAGGCTGAGAAAATTTGGGGCGGCGAGCTACCTGAAATTTCGCAAAAAACGATAGAAAAAGCAACGCAAGCCGTAGATAAAAGAATAGCCGAACTTGGTGGGAACGTGCTCAGTGTTCAGGCTTAAGTTTTTAAATTTAGCCGCCGTTTTGCTGGTTTTTAGTGGTTGTGCTTTTTTTGAGCAAAAACCGCCACCAAAAGTCGTCCAAAAACCAGTTGTTCAAAAACCTGCGCCCGTTAGAGGCTCATTGCGTGGCGTGATATCAAGCGTAACCTACGACGGTGGCAAATACTGCTACGATATAAAATCAATCGACACTTCAAACGGCAAACTGCCTAGCGGTAAGTATTGTGCGGATAAATTTTACTTTTCTAGCGGAGATACCGTCTATGCAAGCGTTTCGGGCGGACTCGTCACTGAAATGCTGCTCATAAAAAGCGGAACCCATCATGTTATGCATAAAGCAAAAAAAGCGCCGAAATTTAAAAGCCCAAGCTCCACAAAAAGCTCACAGCAAGAAGAAAACAACAAGAAAATCCTAATCGAAGTTCCGAAAAGTGAAAATATCAGCTTTGATTAGCCGTTGATTTACCGAAATATTTTATAATTCTTACAAGCAATCAAAGTTAGAACTCCTTTTAAGAAGGGGATGTGCGTCCCCTTTTTTATCTTTTTATTTCGCAAAAATCCTCGAAATTAAGCTTTCATATTTAAGCTTTGTTGCTAGTATTCTTATTTTAATAATATTAAGTATCAAAAATAGCCTTGTAACAGCTTGATATATTAGTGTTTTATGATTATTTATGTTAAATTTTTGCATTAAGCTTACCACGACCGATTTTGTGCTAAAATTATGACTATAAAACTTTTATAAAGGAGAACTTATGAAACTCGCTAAAATTTCTTTAGCTGCTTTGGTTGCGCTAGGCGCTTTCTCTACTTTAAATGCTACTCCGCTTGAAGAAGCTATTAAAGATGTAGATTTTTCTGGATTTGCAAGATATAGATATACTCACAATAAAGTCCGCTGGAATGGTATGCCAGGCGCATTCAACAAAAATAATGCAAATCATAACTTCCGATTCGTAGGTACTTTTAAGGCTGCTCTTGACGATAACTTCTTTGGTGTTTTGGGTCTAAGATACGCAGCAAATGACGGTTCTGGATTTAATGGCGATACCACCAATACTACAAGCTCATTTGGTGTAAGAGAATTTTATCTTGGCTACAACATAAACAATACTACAATAACAGCTGGCAAACAATTTGTTAAAACATATTTTGACGATGATTTGGTAGGAACTGGTTTAAGAGTACAAAACACTGATATATCAGGTCTTACTTTGGTTGGTGTTGCTTTTGACGCACTTGAAACAGATAGCATTGACTATGACGGTCGACTACTATCAGGCCTAGCAGGATCAAAAAGCCTTAACTACTATGGCGTGGGTGCAATGGGAAGCTATGATCCTGTAAACTTTAAAGCTTGGTGGGCATATCTTGAGGATACCGCAAATTTATTTGCAGCTGATGCGGCTTTGAAATTTGATCTAGATGCAGTAAAACTAGGCTTACAAGCACAATATGTTCACAATGAGTCAGACGACAATAACTTTGGTGATGCAAATTTCTTCGCAGCTAAAGGTGATGTAGGATTTGCCGGAGTCGGTTTAAATGCAGGTTATATCTACTATAAGGCTAAAGACGATAAAAAATCTTTTGTAACTGTTGAAGACAACGGCAAACTAATCAACCCAGGCAAACTACTTAACTCGGTCATGAACGGTAGCGCTCAATACTACAACAATATCAAAGACAAAAACGACTATTGGTTTGTCGGAGCGTCATATAAATTTAACGAGTTTGGCTTGTATGCTAACTATATAGACGGTAAGGGCTATAGCTATAGATACAATAAGAGAGTTGATAGAGACGAGTGGAACGTCGGCGGTAGCTATGCTTACAGCAAAAAACTTAATTTCTCTACATTCTATGCAGCAGCTAAAGAAAAAGACGGAGATCATAAAAATAAACACGACCGCATAAGATTCGAAGCCAAATATAGCTTCTAATCAAAAAAGCTAGTTTTATGCTATAATCCCAAGCAAAATTTCCCTTGCTTGGGATTTTTAAATTTATCAAAAAGGTTTTTCATGAAATTTATGCATTATTCGCTTTTAGCATGTCTTTTGACTTTTTCTTTAAATGCTGCAGACGAGCCGAGTTATATATTTGAGGCAAAGGGTGAATTTGCAAAAGAGCTAAAAAGTTTGGTAGAAAAATATTCTAAAGACGAAAATATAAGTATAAACGTTTATGAAAAAGCTCCTGAGACTGATGGTGGCGGCAAGTTTTTAAATATCGGCGTAGATACCAAAAGAAGGTATAGTGTGGAAAAAGGTCGCGAACTGTATGCTAAAAATTGCGCTTCTTGTCACGGCGAAGACGGAAGTAAAAGAGCTTATGGCACATCCAAAGAGTTAACTAAAGTAAGTGCAGAGGATATAGAGGCTGCTTTTTCTGGTTATCTAAACGATTCTGACTATGGCGGAAATATGAGAAATCTAATGAAAACCGTTGCCGCCAAAACAAAATATAGCGACCTTGGGGCAATTATTGCCTTTTTAAAGGGCAAAGATGCTTTGCAATACAAGGGAAGCGAACAGGAAAACTCTGACGTCTCTACTACTCCTACTCAAGGAAGCTACTTAAAATAATCCAATTTGCCGAGTCGATTTGGCTCGGCATGTTAAAAATATTTCAAATTTTAAATCCCTATAGTATATTTTAGTAAACGCTCGGTAATATTCCAAAGAAATATAAAATTTTTAAGCTTATTAAAGGCTAGATTATGTTAAGATTCTACAATATTAAATTTTATTTGAGGAGAAAATAATGAAAATTGCTAAAATTTCATTAGCTGCTTTGGTTGCACTAGGTGCTTTTTCAACTGTAGCGAGTGCTACGCCGCTTGAAGAGGCGATCAAAAATGTAGATCTTTCTGGATATGCAAGATATAGATATAATAACGTTACAGTTAAGAAAGCTAACGGTGTAAAAGATAATACGACTGCACATCACCAATTTAAATCAGAATTTTCTTTTAAAGCTGCTTTAGATGATAATTTCTTTGGTGTTTTAACACTTAGATATAATTCCAACGACAGCTCTGCTTTTAATGCAGATGGACGCAGCGACAGAACAGATACAACAAGTCCATTTAACGTAAAAGAATTTTACCTTGGATATAACGTAGGTAACACTACAATAACTGCAGGTAAGCAAACCATAGGTTCATTCTTTACTGATGATGCTGTAGGCACTGGCGTCAGAGTTGAAAATAGAGATATTACAGGCTTGACTCTAACTGCATTTGCTTTTGATGCATTAGAAAATAACGGCGAGAGCGATGGCGCTATTTACACTAATGCCCCTGGTATCTTTAATAACAACCTATATGCGGTAGCCGCTATCGGCTCTTATGATCCGGTAAGCTTCCAACTATGGTATGCATCTTTGGTTGATTCTGTTAACCTCATCATAGGTGACGTAAACTTTAGTCTTAATATTACTGATGATGTAAATATCGGTGCTCAAGTTCAGTATGCACATGCTGATATAGACAATAATGTTGGCGTAAACTTTAAAGATACGGATTTCTATGCAGGTGAACTTGGTACAAAAGTATTTGGCGCTGATGTAGCTGCTGGTTATATCGGATATAAAGTTCATGACAAAGAAAAAGGTTTTGTAAGCCTAGAGGATCAAGGTTCATTTATAGATGTAGGTGAGATAAAATCTGCTCTTGATTATACTGCTCTTGAAGGTAAAGCTAACTTCTGGTTCTTGAAAGCAGGATACACTTTTGCTGAGAAATTTAGAGTTGGTGGCGATTATTCTAATGGTAAAGTTAAACTTGCTTCAGGCGATAAAGAGAAATATCAAGAGTATGTAGCAAGACTAACTTATGACTATAGTGCTAAACTTCAGTTCTCAAGCTTCTATGCGTATGAGATTAACAAGCACCAAGATGACTCAAAAGATAAAACTAAACAGCTAAGATTCCAAGCTAAATACACATTCTAATTTTAAATATCTCGGGTTTATCCCGAGATATCTCCTTTCTATAGGTCTTTATGTTATACTTTTCAAAAAATAAGGCACAAATCCTTACTTGACTTTTAAAGTTATCTAGAAAGTATTTGATAAAATTTGCAAGCCCAAACACCCAAATAAAACATCCAAATCACTGCATTATATGATAAACTAATTTTAGGCTCAAGATAAGGAGGATTCTCTCTTGTCATCTTTGGTAAAATATGATAGAAAGTTTTTGTATTTTTACTGTTATTGAGCCTAAATTCACGCTCTTTTAATGAAGCAACAACTCTCTTTCTCTTAGCCTTCCTGTATCACTATGGTGTTGCTACGCTTTAGAGAAGATTCTTTTAATTTTAGACAATCCTAACATAATCCCAAAAATTTCTCGACCTTTTATGTAGTTTTACTGTTGGCTTCTTGTAAAATAGTAGGCTAGTTCATTCTTTGAATATTTTACTCTACAATGAATCTTTGCTCGCTAATCAACCTAACCATCATAGGCTTTTCCAATGGTCTCAATAAATTATAGTATCGGTATTAGTTCATTTGTAGAGTAGTTTTTAATTATTTGGGTATAGATCTTACCGTCATGCTTTGGCTTTCCGAATATATGTGTTTTATTTACCCCTACCTTTCTTGCTTTTAAATAGCTATAGTCAATCTCTATCTTGTCGCTAAAATTACTTATTTTAGCTTCGCTACGCTCGTTGCTCTTCAAGAGCTCGCACTTTTTTGATAATAAAAATTCTGATGTTTTTAGTTATTTTATCGATTCTTTTTTCTAAGATTTTAGTAAATTCTGCTATTTTAGTATCTTCTGTACTAAATGAAAAATATTATAAAATTCTCTAAATTTCGTCTCTGAAATTCTGGAACGAACCATATGCTTATTTTTTAACTTCGCTACGCTCGTTACTTTTTAAAAATATAGTTCTCATTGCAACTCAATGCTATTTATGTTTATATTAAGTTTCTGCTTGTTTTGAAAATGTTAAAGATAACTAAGTTGATATTTTGTAGAAATTAAAATTTGAAAGAAAAAAGAATAGAAAAAGGGGCTTACGCCCCAAAAATTAAGCCAAAGTAGCTTTTAGCATCCAAATAGCTTTTTCGTATTTTGCGATTTTATCTTGCGCCATAGTTACGGTCGTGCTGTCTTTTGCTTCTTCAGCGACTTCTTCCAGCTTTTTAAATTCGCCCAGCAAGTGCTCGTACTCAGCCAAAACGCCTTTTAAAACCTCGGTCGGAGTGTAGCTATCTTTGTTATCTGTTTTTGGATGAGCTAGCTTGTTTAGCTCTTCTATTTTGGTGATAGCTCTACCGCCTAGTTGTATAGCACGCTCAGCGACGTCATCAAATATCTCCGCCATATCTTCATAAGCTTTTTCGGTGTATTCGTGTACGCTAAAGAACTGAATACCTTTTACATACCAGTGGTAGTCGTGAAATTTAACGAATAACGCATGAGCGTCAGCCTGGATTTGATTTAATTGGGTAACAACTTTTGACATTTTGTCTCCTTTGATTTGATTTATGGTGAAATTATAGCATATAAAAACTTAAAGAAAAATAATTTGCAAATAACAAAAATTATTGTTTGTGGTTAGATTTTTGGAATTTGAATACATTATTTTACCAAATTTAGATGAGTATTACTATAGTGTAAAAAATTATCTTTTGGTTGAACGGAATTATTCCTTTTGAGAAGTTTTGGCGTTAAATTTATAATATTTAGAGATGTAAATTCTGCAATTAGATAGCAAAAGTTTGCAAATTTGTATTGTAAATCATGGGACGATATATGACAGAAGCTATAAAATTTGCGCGTAGACGCATTTGTTGCGTTATTTTATGTGTTAAACATGTTGATAAGTAAAAAATCACAAATTTACAGATAAATTTTACTTGCCAGGCTTAATCGCAAAAAATAGGTTTGTCTAAATTGTACCTCTCAATAACGTTTGTTGGTATCGGAAAGAGGCTTGGATAAGGCAAAATTTATCGCAGGTCTTGGAGTACTAAAGATTGAATAATGTTATGCAAATTTGCGACCCAGATTATCATAATGCTGTAAAAGCAAATAGCAAAGCGGCTCATTACTTTGTTTGCCGACAAATTCCCGCCTAAAATCTGCCAAAATAAAGTCATAACAAATTTAAACTTAAATTTGCCGACGACACCGCAAGTTTGAGCCGTCAGCTCAAAAATTACGAGACTAACTTGGCTTTGTTTGCATACATTTTCACAAAGCAAAATTCGCGTCAAATTTACACTCTATAGAGCCGCACTTTAGTCTTGCTTGCCTGCCGTTAGCATCGTTTTTAGTATGCGTTTGCCTACTTCAACGCCCGGCTGATCGTAGGTGTTTATGCCTAGCATTATGCCCGTAGCCGACGTGAGAAGCTCGAAATAATAAATCAAAAATCCCGCGCTCGCCTCGTCTAGCCGCTCAAGCTCGATGACGTCTACACTGATGCCTTCTTGCACGAGCGCATGCATGGTGGCGCTGCACTGAGCATTGATTAGCTCGCCCAAATTTAGCCCGTTTACAAAGTCGCAGCCCTCAAGACCGTTTAGGCTAATGCTCGGTATCGCAGTGTTTACGTCTGCGGCGGCTACCTTGATGAAGCTTACCGTTTTGTCCTTTACTCCGTCCATGATGAGTTGCAAAAAGCTGTGCTGATCGCGCGAGCCGATGAGTCCGACGGGCGTGAGTCCGTAGCGTTTGTAGCCCTTTTTCTTGCCCAGACTCTCCGCCCACAGCTGCACGTACCAGTCGTTAAACTCCAAAAACCTATCGCCGTAGCTAAAGATTACGTTGATTTTGGCGTTTTTGTGCGTCGCGTAGTGGTAGGCTTTTTGCAGTAGCGTGTCATCGCCGTCCTCTAAAAATCGTTTTTTACACGCCCGCGCACCCTCTAGTAGCGCCGCCGCGTCGTATCCGCAAAGCATCAGCGGCACGAGTCCTATCGCGCTAAGTACGCTAAATCTACCGCCGACGTTTTTTGGGATATTAAAAAATTTGATGCCGTTTTGCTTCGCGTAGGTCTCTAGCGGCGAGGCTGGGTCTGTTATGACGATAAAATTTGCGCTCAAATTTGAGGGCTTAAAGCGCTCCAAAATGCATTTAAATAGCGTGATCGTCTCGATCGTGGTGCCTGATTTTGACGAGATGATAAAAAGCGTTTCGTCAAATTTGATGCTCTCGCAAACGCTCTCAAAGCTAAATGCGTCCACATTATCGAGAAAATAAAGCTCTCGCTCGCGGCTCCTTTTTGCGCCTGAAAGCATCGTTTTTAGCGCCTTGACGCCTAGGCTACTGCCGCCAATGCCTACCAGTACGACGCTTTTTACGTGCGCGAGCGTCGCCTCATGCTCGGCTATTTCACTGAGTAAATTTGCCCCGATTTCAGGCAGGTGGTAGTAGCCGATCTCGCCGCCCTTTAGTTCGTCGTTCATGCGTTTGGCGTAGGAGCCGATCGCGCTTAGCGGCGTTTTTTCGAAAAATAGCTCATTTTTTAGCATTTTTGCCTAGCTCGTAGAAGAAATTGGTCGCCTGCACGAAGCCCTCGACGCTACCGCAGTCAAAGCGCTTGCCTTTAAATTTATACGCCAGCACCATGCCGTCTTTGGCTTGCTCTTTTAGCGCGTCGGTGATCTGCACTTCGCCGTTCTTGCCGGGTTTGGTGCGCTCTAGGATCGTGAAAATGTCAGGCGTTAGGATATAGCGGCCGATGACGGCTAGGTTGCTCGGAGCTTCTTTGGGATCTGGTTTTTCGACCATGTCGCCAACCATGAGCAGATCGTCCTCGATCGCGCGGCCCGTGACGATGCCGTAGTTTTTGCTCTGCTCGATAGGCACCTCCATTACGGCAACGATGCTGCAGCGGTATTTCTCGTAAATTTTCACCATTTGAGATAGCACGCCTTCGCCCTCTTCGTTGATGCACAGGTCATCGGCTAGCACCACGCCAAAAGGCTCGTCGCGTACGAGGACTTTGCCCGTGTGGATGGCGTTGCCTAGGCCTCTCATGCTCTCTTGGCGCGTGAATGAAAACGTGCAGCGCGCCATCAGTTCGCGGATATCGACGAGTAGGTGTTCTTTGTTTGTGCCTGAGATCTGATGCTCGAGCTCGTAACTGATGTCGAAATAGTCCTCCAGCGCGCGTTTGCCGCGGCCAGTGATAAACGCCATGTTTTTCATGCCGGCCTCTAGCGCCTCGTCCACGCCGTAGTGAATGAGCGGCTTGGTTAGGATCGGTAGCATCTCTTTTGGTAGCGATTTGGTCGCGGGCAAAAATCTCGTGCCGTAGCCCGCAGCCGGAAATAAACAAGTCTGTATCATAAATTTTCCTTTTAATTTTTTAGGAGATTATAGCGAGTTTTGGCTAATTTGGAGTATCAAGGCGGAAATTTGCAGCTTGTCTTGATAGCATTTTTTACTCACTGAGACCCACATCTTGAAAGCGATAAATTTAATTAATCTTGTTAAAAAAAAAAAAAGGGGGGGGGGGGGGGGGTGAATCGCGCTCTATTTTGCAGTTGCTGGGCAAAACTGAAGCAAAAGAGCTCCATTGCCCCTTAACAAATTCCCCAACCCCTAACGACGCGAGAGGTTGCTGAACTGCGCGCAGATTTATTTGGCGCTATCGCGCCGTAAATTTTGAAATTAGCGACATCTCAAATTTAGCGCCTTAAAATTGCGAGTCTCGGTGAGTAAAATTTAAAGTAAAGCCAAAAATAGGGCGCAAATTTATGAGTTTAAAATGCGCCGAATTTAACTAGTAAATTTGACCGCCAGGCGGCGGCAAATTTATATCCCTTTAAACGCCGCCTTCGCATTTTCTAGGTCGTTTGCATCAGGGTGAGTTGCGGCTCTAGCCCATCTGGCTTCGCGCTCTGGAGTTACGGCGTAGCGCGGGTCGTTAGGCGCTGCTTCGCCCATTTTGCGTAGCTGCTCGATGACTTTTGGATCGATCGCGCCTTGACAGTAAAACTCGCGTAAAATTTCATTTTCGCCCTCGCGTAGCACGACTTTTGCCTTTTCTAGGCAGTTCATCGCGTGCTCGTGCTCAGGATCCATCCCTAGCGTCATGAACAGGCCGACTTTTTTGCCTTTTATCTCGCGTAAAAAGCGTTTAAATTTAGGCTCCGCGTCGCCCTTATCGACGTAAAATCCAAGCGCGACAAAGTCGTATCTGTCCAAATCCAGATGCAGATCCTCGCTAAATTTGACCGCTTCGCAGCCAAGCTCGTTTGCGATGGCAAGACCGACTTTCTCGGTATTTCCGGTCGCGCTCGTGTAGATAACTATTTTTTTCATTCAAAGTCCTTTTGTGAGATATTTGCTACTTCGGTGCCGATCGACATACCCCAAAATACGCCGTCCGTAGTGTAGTTTAAAAGGCCGTTTTCTATGTGCATATAGCCTTTGCTTTCGCATTTTTTGAAAAACTCCGTTAGCGCGCTAAAGGTCTCATCGCTAACGAGGCTTTTAACCTGCGCGAGGTCGATTTTCGGGTACATAAAGAGGCTTTTTAGCCGTCCCTCGGCGCGCTGTTTGTCGTCTACTTTGTTTATCATGCGCATTTTTTCTTTTGCGTTGTAGATATCGTAGTAGCCTAGCCTTCCGCCAGAGCCTCTGCCTAGCGGCAGGATATCGGCGCCTTGGTGGCTTAGGCGGATATACTGATAGCGGTCGCGGCCTATGCGGTTAAATTTGGTATGCTCTAGCACCTCGTAGTTGCCGGTGTCTAGCAGCTTTTCAAAGAAAGCGTTGTGTAGCTCGTGCTCGTAGTTCACGTCGTAGTAGTCCTGCGATACGGTCTTTGCAAGCTCTGATTTTTCAAAAAGCTGAAGCGAATAAAAGCTCGTGCTGTCGATCTCTAACTCATCGACTAGGCGCGCGTCTTCTAGCACCTCGTCTATCGTTTGCTCAGGATAGTTAAAGATAACGTCCGTGCAAACCATGCCGCTAAAATTTTGCCTGATCATTTTTAGGTGCTCTATCGCGCCTTTTTTGTCGTGGACGCGGTTTAGCAGTTTGCGGCCTTTGTCCGAAAAGGTCTGCACGCCGATGCTAAAGCGGTTTACGCCTAGGCTTTCTAGTAGGCGCACTTTGCTTAAATTTAGATTATGCAGCGTGGTTTCTAGACTAAATTCGCAGTCCTCGGCGATATTAAAGTTCGAGCGCAGAGCCGTGATAACCGGTTCTAGGTGCTTTTCTTTTAGTATCGTCGGAGTCCCGCCGCCAAAATAGACGCTGCGGATATCTTTAGCTTGTAGATACGGAAATTTACCGTATTTTTCGATCTCGCCCAGCAGATACTGCGCGTAGCTATCTAGCTCGTCTTCTAGCTTCGTGCGGTTCATCGAGCAAAACGAGCAGATATTATCGCAAAATGGCACGTGGATATAGATCACGCCGTCCTTTTGCGTCGGCAGCTCCTCGGTTAAAAATTTCTCGACCTCGGCGTTAGTCGCCATCTTTATCTTTTTAGGACGCGTCGGTCCAGCGTGCCCTTTTTGTCTGGTTTCAAACATCTATTCCTCCGTTTTGAACTCGTAAGGTTTGGTAATTATACAGTGCGATATATTTTTTAACGCTTTAATTTCTAACTCCTTTGTTATTTTTACCGCCTCGTCGTTAAAGATTTTGTTTTTCCCGCGCACGGCGACGATTTGTATCTGCCCGTCAAATTTAAAATCGACCTCGACCTTAAACGTCCCGCTTAGCCGCAGCATGATCGCTTTTTTGGGATATTTAGCCTCCGGCTCGCGCGCCACGGTAAAGCCCACACCTTCTTTGCATGCGTTTTGCTCTTTTGCTTCGCCGCTATCTTGCGCGGCGGGCTGCTTTGCGGGAGTTAAATTTGAGCTAGGCAGCGAGCTTTGCTCGGCGGGTAAAATTTGACTCGGTGCGGGTTCAAATTTAGGCTCCTCTTTTACCGCTTGCGCCGGCTTTGGAGAGATTTGCTTTTTTATTTTCGGCTTTGGGGGTTGCTTTTTCTCCCCCTTTGGCTTTTTGGGTTCCGGCTCTACCGGCTCGGGCTGTAAAATTTCGGGCTTGGGCTCAAATTTGACCGGTTGGGGCTGCGTTTCTTGCAGCCATTCCATAGGTTTTTCTAGCGGCTCCGCGCTTTGAGGCGGGATCTGCTCTCTAGTCTCTTTGCTAGGCTCTTCTTGCGTCAAATTTAGCTTTATCTTTATCGTTTCTTGCGGTTTTGCGCTCTCTATCTGGCGCGAGTTTAACGGCAAAAAAAGCAGAGCTAAATTTAAAACGAGAGAGACTAGAAAATAGCGCATTATTTGCTTAGCATCTCGTAAAATTTATCTACGGCTTCGCCTATGCGAGGTGTTCCTCTAAGTAGCAGCGAGGAGGGTACGGTGAGCACTTTGCCGTTTTTTGCGGCGGTCGTTTTTTTAAGCACCGGATTTTGTTTTAGGAAATTTTCGCCGTCGCCGCCCATGCCGCCGATAACGACGATGTAGTCCGGATTTTGCGATAAGATAAACTCTGTCGAGACGATCGGAGTCGAGCCTTCTACGTTATCGGCGATGTTTTTTAGTCCGAGTTTGGTAAAGATATCGCCCGGCAGCGTCTTTGAGCTAAAGCCAGTAAGCGGCGTCGAGGAAAATACCGCTAGTATCTTTTTGCCCTTTATCTCGCTGTTTGCGAAAGAGTCGATTTTGGATTTTATCTCGCTTACGACTTCGCTCGCTTTTTGTTCCTTGCCCGTTACTTTGCCGATTTCTTCGATATTTTTGTAGATATCGCCGACGCTATCTGCTTTTAGCGTGAGGGTTTTTAGGCTAAATTTAGCAAGGCTCTCGTTTACGTTTGCCGAGTGAAAGCTGGTGATAACAAGATCAGGCTTTAGCTCGACGATCTGCTCGATATTTGGCTTTGTGTACGTGCCTACGCTTTTTAGCTTTACGGTTTGATCCTCCGGCCAAATTTTAGAAAACTGAAGCGTAGCGATGGCTGCCAGCTGATCCTGCGCGCCTAGCATATAGACTATCTCGACGACTGATGGGTCTAGTACGACTAGCTTTTTGGGCGCGTTTGCTGTTAAATTCGTCAAAAGACAACTGATGGCGAGTAAAAATGCCGCGACTTTTTTCATAGAAAATCCTTTCAAATTTGATTTGTAAATTTATCGCTTGACGGGCACTACGAACGGCATACCGTCGTGTTCTAAAATTTCGCAGTTTAGCCCGTAAATTTCATATAAAATTTCTTTTGTATAAAGCTGCTTTGCCGTGCCTGCGTAGCGTATCTCGCCGTCTTTTAGCATCACGAGTTCGTCGCAAAACATGGCGGCTAAATTTAGATCGTGCAGCACGGCTACGGAGAGTAAATTTAGCTCTCTAGTCAAATCCTCGCAGATCTTTAACATCTGGACTCCGTAGTTTAGATCTAGCGCGCTCGTAGGCTCGTCAAGGAGCAAAATCTTAGGCTCGCTAACTAGCGCTCTAGCAAGCAGTACGCGCTGAAATTCGCCGCCGCTTAAAGAGTGGGCGCTGCGTTTGGCAAACCGCTCTACGTCAAGCAGGCGCATGATCTCATAAGTTTTTGCTACGTCGTTTGCGTCGTATCCGCTAAACTGGCTTTTTAGATGGCAAAAGCGCCCCGTTAGCACGATATCCTCGACCGTTAGCGGCATACTTAGAACTGTTTTTTGCGGCACGAAGCCTAAAATTTTAGCCAGCTCTTTTAGCGAATAATCCTCCAGCTTTTTGTTTTCTAGCGTGATCACGCCGCTATTTGGCGATAAAATTCTTAGGATATTTTTTAAAAGAGTGGATTTGCCGCATCCGTTTGGACCCAAAATCCCTACGAACCTACCGTTTTCAAGGCTCAAATTTACGTTTTTTAGTACCTCTTTTTTGCCGTAGCTAAAGCATAGTTTTTCTACTTTCACCTTATATGCTCCTGCTCGAGCGGATAGCTAAAAATAGAAAAAACGGAGCGCCGAAAAACGCCGTAACAACGCCAATAGGCACCTCGGTCGGGCTTAGGACGCTTTTGCCTATCGTGTCGCAGGCTAGCAGGAAAAACCCGCCCGAAAAGGCGCTAATAGGTATCAAAACGATGTTGCTCGAGGTTTTTAGTATCATGCGTAGCGTGTGCGGGATGATGAGCCCCACAAAGCCTATCATGCCCGTAAACGCTACCGAAAACGCCACTGCTAAAGACGAGACGATGAGCAAGCGTTTTTTCATCTTTTCTACGTCCACGCCTAGGCTTTGAGCTTCTTCGTCGCCGCTTAGGATGACGTTTAACTCAAAGCGCTTAAAGTAAAAATACGCCATAGATAGCACGAGAGGAACGCTGATGTAGGCGATCTTTTCCCAGTTTGCCGAGCCTACGTAGCCCATCATCCACGCTACTATCTTAAAGCTATCCTCGCCGATGAGGTAGGTAGCAAAGCTCGTAAATGCGCCCAAAAACGAGGAAAACGCGATACCGATGATAAGAAGCGTGGCGATGGATTTGCCTTTTTTGGAGAGTTTAAAGATAAGCACTGAAAGTATCGCCGCGCTAAAAAAAGCAAACACGCCGTAGTAAAAATCGGGAAGCTTTAAAAGATAGGCCGCCACGGCGCCAAAGGTCGCGGCGGAGGCGATGCCGATGATATATGGGTCTGCTAGCGGGTTTAAAAACACGCTTTGCACGACGACGCCCGAGCTTGCCAACAGCATACCAATCAAAAATGCCATGATGACGCGCGGCAAGCGAATCTCAAGCAAGATCGTCTCTTTTATCTCGTCTATCTCGCCGCCGCTTGCAAATTTGATTATATCTTGCCACGAGATATCGGCTCCGCCAAGACTAAGCGAAAATATAAAAAGCAGCGCCGTAAGCGCCGCCAAAACCGCCGTAACTCCGTTTTTAGTAGGCATACTTAAACTCTACGTAGTAGTTTCTCTCGTCGGCGGGCTCGTATATGTCCTCTAGCTCGCTTTGATAGACGTTGTATTTTTTGTTGAATAAATTTTTAACTCCCGCAGAGACCGAAAATCCGCCTTTAAATTTATACTTCGCTCCAAGATCCACTAGCGTTCTAGAGACGGTTTGCGTTTCGTAGCCAGATATGTCCGTCACGCCCGAGTAGATCGCTCTTTTTAGCTTTGATAGGTATTTGACGTCAAGGAGTAAATTTAGATCCTTGATCGGCTCGTAGTCGATGCTAGCGACAAATTTGCTCTTTTGTACAGTCGGCACCTCCATGCCCTTGTTGCTACCTTTTTTAAATTCGGCTTTTACGTAGGAGAAGGTCTGGCTGGTTTTTAGATTGTCTAAAATTTGCTGCTCGGCGTAGAGCTCGGCTCCGTATCTCCTGACGTCGTCTAAATTTATAAAAAACCAGCCGTCGGTTATGTTATTTGTGAGCGTTCTGGTGTAGATTTCGTTTTTCGTATCGGTTAAAAACACGGTCGCGCTTATGAAATTATCATAGATCATATCCCTCACGCCAAGCTCGTAGGTTTGGTAGGTCTCGGATTTTAGATTATTTACTACGTAGTCGGTTCTGTTTGGCTTATCTACGAACTGAACGGGCGATGGCGAGACGAAGCCGCGCTCAAATTTAAAATAAACGTTGCCGGTGTCGGAGTACTTAAAGCTAGGCGTTATCTCAAAAGCGTGGTTATCCGAGTTTTTCTTGCCTTTAAAGGACGAATCGCTAGTTATCGTTCGGCCGGGCGTCATGGTTACGACGGAGTTTGAGCGTCTATCCATATCGTTTCTAGCTAGCTCAAGCCTATATCCCGCACTCAAAGAAAACTGATCGGTAAAGTCGTGCTTTTCTAGCACGTAAAACGAATGCGTTTTCTTTTCTACGTCAAATTTGGTCGTGACGTCGGCGCTTACCGTGACAGGGCCGCGTCTTCCGGTGGATTTCGAGCGTATAGATCTTTTGGCCTCTTGTCTTAAAAAGTCGTAGCCGAATATAAAATCTCCGCTGCCGTAGCCGTATTTGCCCTTAAATTTAGCCCCGGCTTGTTTGTCGGTTAGCCCTAGCGCTCCGCTGCCGCCGTCTTTGTAGGCGCTATACGAGTCCATGGTTAGCTTTTGATAATAAGGCGATAGATTAAACGTCAGCGCGTCGTTTAAATTTATAGAGTAGTCGGCGTTTACGCTAACTCTTTTGTTTAGAAAGTCGGTTTTGCTTGATCCCGCTTGCCTTCTGTCTTGCTCTAGCTGAGCTTTGCTTAGAGCGCCGGTGGTGCGGCTTTTGTCTTTAAAATAGCTTGAGTTTATAGATAGCGCCTGATCGTCCGTTATCTGATAGGTTAGGCCGCCCGAGACGTAGTCTTCTTTGGTTTTATCCCCGCGTCTATAACCGTTTGAGTCAGATTTTTTCGCGTTTAGTTTTAAAGATAGCGCGTCGGTTACTCCGCCGCCGACGTTTAGGGCTACGTCTTTATAGGAGTAGGAGGCGAGCTTGCTAGAAATGCCCGCGTAAAATTTCTTTTTACTCTTTTTGGTGATGATATTTATCACGCCTCCCATCGTGCCGCTGCCGTATAGCACGGTGCCGCCTCCCGGGACTATCTCTATCCTATCTACGTCCTCGATAGGTATCATATCTACGGGGATTCTAGTTGGAGTAGTGTCGATCATGTTTAGCGCGACGCCGTCCACCATCACCTTTACGGTCGTGGTCGATCTAGCCGACGAGCTCCTTCTTGAGCCTTGTCCGCGCATATCTACGTTGTTGCCGTTTAGGCTGACGCCAGGAGCCTTTTCGAGAGCTTCTTTGATATCGCGGTATCCTCGATCCTCTATCTCTTTTGCGGTTATTACCGTTACGTTTCTAACCTCGTCTTTTAGCGCGCTCTCAAAGCCAGTCGTGGTTATGACGGTGGCGTCTAGTCTAGTGGAGTCGCTATCTGCGGCATATAAATTTATACTTGCTATCAGCGAAAGCGCGATAGCTCCTTTGCTTGATTTAGCAATCATAGTTGTTCTCCTTGGTTAAATTTACAGGGAGATAAAACCGGGTTCATTTTCTATCCTTTGGGCTTTTTCTTGATATTTAGCTCGACGTTTTGCGTGCCGCTATCTTTTAAAATAGAGATCAAATTTACGACCTCGCCGTAGTTTATCGCTTCATCGGCGTTTAGCTTGACGTTCTCTTTTTGCTTTGGGGTTAAATTTGAGATTTGCGCGGCTAGATCTGCTAAATTTAAGCTTTTTTGCTCGCCGTTTATACTCAAAAGCACTTCGCCGTTAAGCAGATAAAAAACCTCGACGTTTTTGGTATCTTTTTCGTCTAAATTTGACGCGCTTTGGGGTAGGGCGATGTCGATATGGGCAAATTTGTTAAAAGAGGTCGTGACCATAAAAAATAGCAAAAGCACAAATATCACGTCGATCAAATTTAACATCGAGATGCCGGCGTATCTGGTCTTATCTCTGCGGACATACTTCACAGCTTCTCCTTTCAAAACTGCGGCCAAACAGGCTCATAATGCGGTTTAGATCGTTTAGGATGAAATCTATTTTCTTGCTAATCATGAGAAAAAATATCACGCAAGGAATCGCCACTATAAGCCCAAAAGCCGTCGTATAAAGCGCCTCGGAGATACCGACCGCAACTAGCGGAGCGTCCACTCCGCCGCTAAGTCCGCTAAAGGCCTTTATCATACCAACTATGGTGCCAAGCAGGCCTAGCTGCGGGCTCGCGCTCGCGCAAAGCCCCAGTATCCACGTGCGCCGCTCAAGCGAGGTTAGCTGCATGGATACGGCCTCCTCGGCGATGTAGTCGATCTGCGTTTTGCTAGTGCCTTCGCCCAAATTTTCCGCGACGAAAAGCGCGGTTTTAGCAAGCGAGTTTTTGTAGCTTTTGCAAAATTCTTTGATTTTTGCGTAGTCGCCTTCTAAAATAAGATTGCAAAGCTTGATCTTAAACGAACTAGTCGCGTCTATCTCGGTAAATAAAAAATACGCTCCCTTTTCAAGAAGCACCGCAATACCGAGCACCGAGAGGCAAAATATCGGCCACATAAATATACCGCCGACTTCTATATACTCAAACATTTTAATCCTAATATTAATTATCAAAAGCGGTTTATTATACCGCTGCTATCATTAATCGGTAATAAAATTTGACGGTATTTCATAACGTTAGATAATAAAATCCAAATAACGTTTCGCAGAAAAACGGAGCGTCCAAAAAGGCAAATTTAGGGTACAGAGCCCTAAATTTAGCGGTTTAGTAGGTGTACTTAAACTCTACGTAGTAGTTTCTCTCGTTTGCCGGACTGTACTCGTAGATGCCGGTTTGGTTGTTTTTGCCTTGGTAGTCGTAGTATTTTTTGTTAAAGAGATTTTTTACGCCTCCTGTTATGCCAAATCCGTTTTTAAATTTATACGAAACGCCTGCGTCCACGATGCTGCGAGATGAGATGTCGTCGTAGTTTACGTCCTTTTTCTTTGAGTAAAATTTATAGTCCGCAAACAAGTGCAAGTCGTTCACGATCTCGTAGTCCGCGCCGAATATAAATTTGTGTTTTGAGACGTACGGTACCTCTTTGCCCGCGTTATCGCCTTTTTTGATTGTGGCGTTTACGTAGGCGTAGGACTGGCTTAAAATCAGCCTATCAAAGAGATTTTGCCTGCTAAAAAACTCAAATCCGTAGCGTCTAGTTTTTGCGATGTTGTAGTATTTCCAAGCGTCTCCGTGGTTGGCTCCGAGCTCGGCATAGGCTATCTCGTCGCTAGTATCGGTTAAAAACACGGTAGCGTTTACCGGCATGCTCGCGACGTGATCTTTTAGTCCGATCTCGTAGGTGTTAAATTTTTCCGATTTTAGGTCGTTAAATTTGTATTGTTTGGTCACCTGATCTTTGTCGGTTAGCTGAGAAGGTGAGGGCGAGATGTAGCCGCGCTCAAATTTAAAATATACGTTTCCGGTGTCGGAGTATCTGAAATTTGGCGTAAACTCAAACGCGTGGTTGTCGATATCTCTGCCGTCGCTTATGGCGTTGTAGCTAGTTATCGGAGGAAAAGGTATGCCGTTTCTAAAGCCCTTCATATCTAAAACCCTGCTAGCCTCGTACTGCGCGCGCTCAAATCTATACCCAAGGCTTAGATCAAAAACCTGCGTAAATTTATGCTTTTCCATAAAATAAAGTGCGTGCGTGGTCTTTTGTAGATCAAGCGTTGTGTCGTGCTTTAGGCTTATCACGGGCGATGTTTTTACCTCGTAGTGCGACTCTCTATCGCCTTTGTTTTGCTCGTAGTCGTAGCCAAAGATAAACTCGCCACTGCCGTAGTCAAGCTTGTTTTTAAAATTTACGCCGTATTTTTTATCGCCGAAAAGTCCTTGCGACGGATAGCGCACGCCGCGAGCCGACTCGGTCGAGGAGGTTTTGATTTTGATTTTTTGATAATACGGCATCAAATTTACCGAGTAAAAGTCGTTAAATTTGCCCTCGTAAACGGCGCTAACGCCGATTTTCTCGTTTTCAAAGAGCTTTGTTAGGCCGTTATTTGCATTTTGCCTGCGGTTTTGCGAGACTTGATCTTGGGTTAGGGTGCCCGGATCGTTCCTTTTTGATTTAAATATGCTAGGCGTCAAATTTAGTGAGTGAGAGTCGTTAAATTTGTAGTTTAGCCCGCCGCTTAGGTAGTATCCGCGCTCCTTGTAGTCGTGTCTGTAGCCTTTTTGACCGAACGCTTTGCCGCTAAATTTTAAAAACAGATCCTCACTCACGTTTCCGCCGACGGTGGCTGCGGCGTCGCGGTAGCTATACGAGCCTATCTTGGAGCTCACGTTTGCAAAAAAATCTCACGGCTTTTGCTTGGTGATGATATTTACCACGCCGCCTCTAGTGCCGCTGCCGTAGAGCACGGCTCCGCCTCCTGGCATCACTTCGACCTGCTCGATGTCCTCGATCGCGATCATCTCAAGCGGGGTATGATGCCGTGCGCTGCATCGACCATATTTATCGGCACTCCGTTTAGCATAACTTTTACGGCCATAGTCGGCATCGCGCCGTCTCCGCGCATATCTATGTTTTCGCCTAGGCTTGAGGTACTGACGAAATCGACGCTAGGGATCTTTTCTACGAGCTCTTTTACCGAGCGGTAGCCGTAGGCCTCGACGTCCGCTTTGGTTACGACGAATATATTTCTAGTCTCTTCTTTTAGCGCGCTTTCAAAACCCGTCGCCGTTACTATGGCGGCATCTAGCGTGACGTTTTGGGTTTGCGCGTTTAGGCTCGCGGCTGCGGCTAGCGACAAAAGTATAAATTTACCGCCTTGCGCGCCTAATCTTTTTTTGCTCATTTTAACTCCCTTTGGTTTTATCATAGTTAATAATGATAAAAAGTTTCGTTGTTCTACTATTTTTGGTATTAATTAATAATAAAAATCAATTCTTATAATTTTGATTTACGATTATAGCGACATTCGCAAGATTTTAGATTTAATTTTAAGGAGTATATTGCGCGTTTAAATCGTGAAATTTAAAAGCTGAATTTGAAAGGTTTTAAAATAAATTTGAAGTGGAGTAAAATTTGAGAGTTAAATTTGATATAAAAGCAAGCAGGCGCGGTAAATTTGCGCTCCAGCTAAAGAGGCGCAAGGGAGGATTCAGCCCTCCATGCTGTTTACGACGTTTATGACCTCGTCGCGTAGACTCTCGACCGTTAGTTCGGCTTTTTTCTCAAACGGCACGAAGACTTCGCCCTCGTCGCAGGCGATGTGCATGCCGTCCTCGGTGATATCGGTCATTTTGACGTTTTGCGGGTTGGTAAAGCCGCCAAATTTTGCGCACATATCCTCTGTAAGGCCGATGAAATTATCATTCATCATGCCTAGCGCCATCTCTTTGGCTTCTCTTGCTTCCTCGCTTAGCTGCATTATGTCTCCTTGATTTAAAAATGATATCCGTTATTTTAACCGTTTTTAGCTGAATTTTAGCCCTTAACGAGCGCGATCTGCCCGTTTCGTATCTCGTAAATTTTATCCGCCGCGTCAAAGTACGCATCGTCGTGGCTGATCGCAAAAACGGTGTAACCTTGCGCCTTAAGTCCCGGCAAAAACTCCGTGTAAAAATGCCGCCTAAACTCGGGGTCTTGATCAGCCGCCCACTCGTCAAGGATCAAAAATTTACGCTTTTCAAGCAGTGCGGCAACCATGGCGAGGCGCTTTTTCTGGCCTTGAGAGAGATTTAGCGTGCTAAAATTTCCATCCTTGACACTTACTTTATTTTCTATCGACATCTTTTTTAGTAGCCCCTCTATCAGTGCCAGATCGTCGCTCATCACTTCGTCAAAGAGATAAAAGTCGCTAAACACAGCGCTGATCGTGTTTGCGTAGCTTTTTAAATTTGACTCCGTGATTTTGACGTCGTCGGCGAACATCTCACCGCTTTTAGGCGCCAAAAGCCCCGCTAGGATCATAAATAGCGTGCTTTTGCCGCTACCGTTTTTACCGATCAAAAATACCGTTTCGCTGCGCCTAATCTCTAAATTTATATCTTTTAGCGCAAATTCGCTCCCCTCGTCGTAGGCGAAATTTATATCTTTTAGGCGTAGTTTTTGCCAAATTTGCGGAGCCGTCTCGCCTAGCTCAAATTCCGGCTCAAATGGTGCTAGGTCTAGCTTTTTTAGCCGCTCGTAGGCGATGCGCGCGCGAAAGACGCTAGGCACGGAGTAAAGCAGCATCATGAGAGGCGCTCGCAAAAAAAGTATCGCTAGCGCAACCGTGATTGCATCTTGCAGGCTAGCAGCCTCATAGGCTAGGCAAAAATATATCTCGATGCCAACGGCGCCTAGCATCACGGTGTTTAGCCAGTTGCTCATAAAGGACTGATGGATCTCGGCTTTTACGATATTTGTGCGCAGGCTTTTTGCGTTGGGTATGAAACGCTCAAGAAAAAGCCGCTTCGCGCGGGCTAAATTTAAGCTAAGCTCCCTGTGCCCCTCGATGCAGGTCTGATAGTCGCGATATAGCGCATCCTCGCCGTTACGGCATTGTTCGTAGTATTTGTGGATATTTTTGATGAAGCATCGGCAAATCCATGTCGCTGCGCTCATCCAAAGCACCAAAAACACGAAAATCTCGGCCGAGATAAACAGCACGTAAGCGCCCGTCGCGCCGATGATAAGCACGCCTTGGACGATGCTTGGCACTTGCATAAAGCCGTCTGTTAGGCTACGCACGTCGCTTGAGAGCGAGGCGATCAAATTCGACTTGCCGGCGGCTACGATTTTTTGATTTGCGGTATCGAGTATCCTTTTTATCGTTTTAGTTCGCAGCTCGTAGACAAAGTCGTTGCCGATCACACTAAGAGCGATGCGCGAGAGCACCGAAAATCCCAAAAATAAAATCAAAAGCGCGAAAAATGCGAGCAAAATTTGAGCGTCTTGTTCTTTTAAATTTAAGAGGTATTTGTTGATAAAGGCTAGTATTAGGATCCCAGAACCGCTAAAAACGGCGCTAGATACGATCATGGCAATGATTTGCCAAAGCGTTTTTTTTGAGATTTTTTTAAACATTTTCATTCTTTTTTGAGAGTTTATTTCATTTTAGCCGCCATTTTATAAGAATATTTTTAAAATTTCGCTAAAATCGGGCTTTATTTAAAGGAGAAAATTGCAAACGGTTTTGCGGGTCGTATCAACCAAAACTGAAGCCAAAAAATCGACGTTTTTATGTTTTTTGTGCCCGATTTGCGAGTTTAAAGCCTTGCACGAGCGCCTAAAGGCCGAGCATCCAAAGGCCGCGCACGTCGTGTGGGCGCTGCGCGAGCGAAACGGCTACGGCCAGATAGTGGAAAATCAAAGCGACGACGGCGAGCCAAAGGGCACGAGCGGGCAACCCTCGCTAAACGCGCTTAGAGGCGCCCAGCTCATAAACGCAGGCGCGCTAATAGTTCGGTATTTTGGCGGGATAAAGCTAGGCACGGGCGGGCTCGTGCGAGCTTATGGCGCAGCGGTAAATGCGGCGATAGAGGAGGCCGCGGGCTGCGGCGCTCTGGTTAAATTTGAGATAAAATCGCTTTGTCTGTTTTTTACGCCATATGCGCTGGGATCGCGCTTTGAGCACTATTTTGAAAAGCGAAATCTAAGCTTTGAGCGAGAATTTAACGAGGAGGGCGCGATCTGGCGAGTGGAGTTTAACAGCGCCGAATTTGAGGAATTTCAGGTATTTGCAAGCGGGTTTGAGCAGGAGGGGTTTAAATTTTACGCCTTGCCGTTAGCCGCGAGAGAGTAAATTAAGAGGTAAAATTCACGTTGGGTTTATGCTAGACGGTTATAATTTCGCCGATTTTGGCTAAGGCTTGTCTCGCGAGCGCTTTTGAGAGAGATTTGAAATTTTAAGTCTGCGGCAGACTACTTGTCTAACCTTGACTTAAAATTTCTGCACAACTCTCAAAATCATCTCGCGATACTTCGCCTTATCGTTTTATGTTCAAATTTGAGTCACCGAGACCTGCATCTTGAAAATGCTAAATTTAAACCTGCGCATAGCGCAGCAACTTCTCACGTGCAGTGGGGTTAGAGAGGGCTTGGGAGAGGAAGGGGCGACGCTTCGTAAGTAGAACCCCTTCCTCTCCCAAAGAAAAGATAAAGGCGGATATAAAAGGGAGCTCTTTTGCTTCGCTACGCTCGCAACTGCAAAGCAGAGCGTAACTCAAGCCCCTTCCCCCTTAACAAAAAAAGATTAAATTTAATGTACAACGCTAAATTTAACCAAACCAAATTTAGCATTTTCATGGCGCAGGTCTCGGTGCGTAAAATTTAAAACCGTCAAATTTGAAGTCAAATTTGCCAGAATCAAATTTAATCTAAAATTTAAGCCATAAGGAGCGAAAATGCTTGGCAAAACGTTAAAAACAGCAGGAATAGTCGGCGCTTTGGCGCTATTTTTAGGTATATTTTTAAATTTACAAGGAGAACAGATGAATCATAAAACAAAAGAGCCTGCGACCGCGAACAAAACGATCGTGCTGGCTGGCGGGTGCTTTTGGGGCACGGAGGCCTATCTCAAGCAGCTTCCGGGCGTGGTTAGCACCTACACGGCCTATGCAAACTCAAAGGTGCCAAACCCTAGCTACGAGCAGGTCTGCACGGGCGATACGAACGCCGCAGAGGCCGTCTGGGTCGAATACGACGAGTATGTGATCGACCTGCCGCATTTGCTCAAATTTTACTTTAACACCATAGATCCGACCAGCCTAAACAAGCAAGGCGGCGACCGCGGCACGCAGTACCGTACGGGCATCTACTACACCGATGCGGCGGACGAGGCGGCGATTAGAGCCTTTATCGCCGAACAACAAAAAAACTACAAAGCGCCCATCGTAACGGAGGTCGCGCCGCTAGAAAATATCTACAAAGCCGAGGAGTATCACCAGGACTATCTGGACAAAAATCCGCACGGCTACTGCCACGTGACCTTTGAGAGCCTGCCTAAAAAGGGCGAAATTTTGAGCGACAAGAAGCGCGATATGAAGCAAAATTTGCAAAACTACAAAAATAAAGACGACGCAACGCTAAAAAATGAACTAAGCGCCATCTCATACGATGTCGTAAAGCACGCCGCGACTGAGCGTCCGCATAGCAGCGAGCTAAACGACGAGGAGCGTATCGGCATCTACGTCGATATCACTAACGGTCAGCCGCTTTTTAGCTCGTACGATAAATTTGACGCGGGCTGCGGTTGGCCGAGCTTTACTAAGCCGATCGACGCGAGCCTAATCGCCGAAAAGTCCGATCTATCGTACGGTATGGTGCGCACCGAGGTCAAAACCGCGATGTCAGACTCGCATTTGGGGCATGTATTTGATGACGGTCCGCGCGACAGAGGAGGGCTTAGATACTGCATAAACGGCGCCGCGCTGAGATTTGTGCCGAAGGAGGAGATGGATAAGCAGGGGTATGGGTATTTGATACCGTATCTCGACGCGCAGTATTCAGCCAAGTAAGGCTTGTCTTTTTGCCCTATACTTCGTTGCTTTTAAATTTGGCTCGGTCATTACCTATATGGTAACTCCCGTCGCCAAATTTA
>CALCKS010000172.1 GCA_937965895.1 uncultured Campylobacter sp. | reverse complement strand
GAAGTCGCCTCCTCCGATAAAGAAATCCTACGAAATTTACTAAATTTAAACGCCGTTAACCACCACAAAGATCGCTACTATCTAAATAATGGTTTTGTCTGCGGCAAACTCGATATAAGCGCAAACGGTACGGGTTTTTTGGCGCCTTACGACAAACGCTTCAAGCAAGATATAATAATAGAAAATAAAAATTTGAACGCCTCGCACTACGGCGATATCGTACTCGCAAAGCTTTTGCCGCTAAAGAAAAAACGCCAAAGCGCTAAAGTCGTGATGACGCTAAAACTCGCCAACGAAACAAGCGTAGTCTACACAAAACAAATAGGCTCGGTAATCCTTGGCGTAAACGTAAAAACCGCGCTTAGCTCACCCCTAAAAGCCTCGCAAAAATCGCTAAAAATGCTGCCGCCCGGCACTCTACTAAAAATCAGCAACCTAAATAACGAGATAGTCGAGGTCATCGGCAACATAAACAACCCGCTCAGCGACGAAAAAATCTCGCTCGCCGTATTTAACAAAAATGACGAATTTAACGAAGAGTGCGAGGCCGAAGCGCTCGCATGGGGCGACGAGGTCGATCCTGCGATGTACCCACAAAGGGTAGATTTAAGGGAGCTAGCCTTTTGCACGATCGATCCCGTCGATGCTAAGGACTTTGACGACGCGATATATTTTGACGAGAAAAAGCGCGAAATTTACGTCGCGATCGCAGACGTTAGCGAATACGTCACGCCCTACTCTCCGATAGACGCCGAGGCCAAAACGCGCGGATTTTCTATATATTTTCCGCACAAAGCCATACCGATGCTACCGCGAAATTTGAGTGAAAACATCTGCTCGCTCAAGCCAAATGCCGCGCGCCTTGCATTTTGTTTCAAAATCACGCTAGGCGAAGAGGGCGAAGTCGCAAAAGAAGAGCTCTTAGAAGCTGTTATCGTCTCACAAAGACGCTTTAACTACGACGAGGTCGATCAAATTTTAAGCGGTAAACGCGAGGATGAAATCGGCTGGATAAAACCTCTTTTCGCACTCACCTCGCGTCTGCGCAAAAAACGCCTGAAAAACGCGTTTGACTTTAGGACGCAGGAGCTTCGCATGAGCCTTGATGAGGGCGGCGGGCTTGCCTCTACGAGATTTGAGACCGATACCGACTCGCACAGACTCGTTGAGGACTGCATGCTGCTAGCCAACGTCGCGGCGGCAAAACGCATCGGCAAAGGTGTTTTTAGAAATCACGGCTCGCCGGATCTGCGAAAAATACAAATTTTACTCGAAGACCTCGGCGCTCTAGGCTTTGACTTTGTTTACGAAAGCGATATCGCAAATTTGGTTCGCAAAATCCAGGCAAAGGCCGACGCCGTAGGCAACCGCGAGGAGATCGACAAACTCATCATAAAATCGCAAAAAAAGGCCGAATACGGCGCGCAAAATTTAGGCCACTTCGGGCTGGGGTTTGAGCGCTACACGCACTTTACGAGCCCGATCCGCCGCTACTCCGATCTCACGCTACACCGCCTTTTAAAGGCCAAACTGCGCAACGACGAGAAATTTTTTAACTACCTACTTTTAAATATCGAAGCGACTTGCTCAAATTTAAGCGAACTCGAGCGCGAAGCCGACAGGGTCGCGTTTGACTTTATGGATAGGAAATTTGCGCGCTGGGCGAAAGAGCGCATCGGACAGCGATTTAGCGCCTATATCAGCGAAAATCAAAACGTCGCAGTCGCCAGACTAGACGATGAAATAAAGGGCGCCAGGATATTTTTGGGCGCGTACTGCGCAAATTTGCTACAAAAAGTCATCGTCGAAATCACGGACGCAAATATCGCAACGGCTGAAATTTTCGGCAAGGTCGTAAAGAAAATCGATGTATAGAAAAGAGCTGGAGGCTGCGCTAAATGCGGCTAAATTTCCAAATTATTTTTTGCTTTACGGTGCGGACGAATACCAAATCGAGCTTTTTACGAAGGAAATTTTAGCCAAATTTAAAGATTTTGAAATTTTGAGCCTTTACTACGACGATTACGATTTCGACGCTGCGCGAGCGCATCTTTGCGAGCCGTCGCTCTTTGGCGGCAGTCCGCTTTTGCACGTAAAAAGCAATAAAAAAATCCCCGCAAAAGAGCTAAAAATCCTGATAGAAGGTTGCAAAAACGGCGGAGTATTCGTTTTCGAGCTTTTTGAACCCGACGCCAAAGCCGTTTTTGATACGCAAAAGGCTTTCGGAGTAAATTTTGCGAGATTTTTTAAACCCAGCTCGCCCGAAGAGGCAGTAAATTTACTCGGCAGACAAGCCGCAAAAATGAGCCTAAATATTACAAAAAACGCGCTTTTTGAACTCTACCGCATACACAACGAAAATTTATATCTAGCCGCGAGCGAGCTAAACAAACTAGCTTCTCTAAACGAGCCAATAAACGAAAATATCGTGAGAAGCTTGGTTTTTTCGCTATCAAGCGTTAGTTTTGACGATTTTTTCGATAAATTTATCGCGCTAAAAGATATTAGGGGCGATTTTTTCTCCTATGCAGACGATGGGAATTTTAATGAAATTTTGTTTATAAACTCGCTTTACCGTGCGTTTTTCAGACTTTTTAAACTGCATGCCGGCATCAAAATAACGGGCAAATTCGACATAAAAGAAACGCTCGGCTATGCGCCGCCGCCAAACGTCGCAAATGAACTAAAAAGGCAGTGTCTGGCTGTAAATTTAAAAGCGTATAGGGAAATTTTTACCGCGTTAAATTTGGCGGAATTTGAGCTAAAAACAAACTCTGCGCTTGATAAAAAAACCTTTCTACTCTCCTGCGTGCTGGGCCTGCAAAATCTTATCGGCAAAAACAGCAAATATTAAGTAAAAAAAAGATAAAATCAGCTCTTGTCGAAAGACTTCCTTGCCCGTTTGCAACTGTGCAAGCGAGCTTAATACCCACAAGGAGAATCAATGAAGCACTACGAGCTTTTATTCATTTTGAAGCCTACTTTGACGGAAGAAGAAGTAAGCGCAAAAGTTGATTTCGTTAAAGAAATCCTAACCAAAAACGGCGCAAATATCGCGTCTGTGCAATCTATGGGCACTAGAAAACTAGCCTATACCGTAAAAAAATACGAGCGCGGAACTTATTTCGTCGTATATTTCGAAGCTCCGACCCAAGCTATCGCCGAAGTCGAGCGTATCATCAGAATCACCGAAGAGATCATCAAATTCTTAACGGTCAAATTTGAAAACAAAAAAGAGATCGCCGCTTGGGAAAAGATGAGCAAGGGCATCAAACTAAACAAAAAAGAACCGAAAGTCAAAGCAGAAGAAGCTCCGGCAGCGCAAGAATAAGGACGAAAAATGTTTAATAGAGTCGTTTTAGTAGGAAATTTAACACGAGATATCGAGCTTAGATATACGACTGCGGGCGCAGCCATAGGCAACAGCGCCATCGCCGTGACGAGAAAATTTAACGTAAACGGCGAAAAACGCGAAGAAACGTGCTTTATAGACATAACATTTTTCGGAAAACAAGCGGAAATAGCAAACCAATATCTTTCCAAAGGCTCAAAGCTTCTAGTCGAGGGTCGCCTAAAATTCGACCAATGGACGGATAACAACGGACAAAATAGAAGCAAACACACGATCAGCGTGGAAAATATGGAGATGCTAGGCGGAGGACAACAGCAAGGCGGATATAATCAAAATAGTAATCAAGGCTATCAGCAAGGCGGTTACCAAAATAACAGCTACGGCGGTTATCAAGGCGGACAAAATCAGCAAAATAGCTACGCTCAAGGCGGCGCGCAAAGGCAAAATTTTAATAAACCGCAGCAACAAAAGCAACAACCAAAAGACGAATACTACGGCGATAACGTCCGAGAAATAGATATAGATGCCGACAAATACGATAACGGCGATGAAACGATACCATTTTAATTAAGGAAAAACGATGGCTGAAAAAAGAAAATATTCACGCAAATACTGCAAATTTACAGAGGCAAAGATAGATTTTATCGACTACAAGGACACTTCGCTTTTGAAGTACTGCTTGTCAGAGAGATTTAAAATCATGCCAAGACGTCTAACGGGAACGTCTAAAAAATACCAAGAGATGGTAGAAAAGGCTATCAAGCGCGCTCGCCAAGCAGCTTTGATACCTTACGTAGTCGATCGCGACGACGTCGTAACCAATCCTTTTGAGGGACTATAATTTTTAAGCCCTTTATAGGGCTTAAATTTTTTAAATTTTATTTCCACCCCCCCCCCTATATCACTTTTCTAAGATTGATAAGATAAAAATACAACGATATTTAAACATACTCAATGTAACTTCAGTAGACTTTTGACCACTGCTTTCATTACCGTTCTAAGGCCTCTTGTTATCTTTAATAAAATATGATAGAAATCTTTTGCTTCTTTACTACTGTTACACCTAAACTCTTTCCGCCTTTTAGTATAATCATCTTTATTACTTCCCACCAGAGTATCATCTCCCCCGTTTGCGTCTATAAGGATATTTTCGGCATTTCTATCGCCTGTTAGGACGTGATCTGTCTTGTTTAGAGCTAGTATGTTTGATTCTACCAATACTTTGTTTTGCAGGAAAGATACTCTACTTCATCTACCAGCCAAGTGTTTAGTTTAAGAAGATCTTTGGTAATCATGCCGTTTCTTTGAGCTATGGTCGAAAGAGTATCTCCGCTTTTTATTTTGTATAATCCCTTGCTTCCCAGATCCAGTTCTTCGCTTGTTCTTATCAGGATATTGGAAAGTAGGAATGATGCCCGAGGTATCTTATCGATTGCATTTCCTATCTCTAAATTTGAAAGGGTTTTTATGTCGTAAGTGTGGGAGTTGATGGTGGCGGTTGGGATGTTGGGCATAGAATTTATAATCTCAAATATCTCGGTAGCTTGTTTTACGCTGCCTACCTCGGAGGCTGTTTTTATGGCTAGTGCATTTTGTTTTTTTCAAAAATAACCTCTCGAAGAAATGAATTGTTTACACCCATTTCTATATTTATTTTACTAGATTGCTTTGCCGCTTTATCATCAAATACGAATTTGAAAAAATCTTTTTCGTAGCCAAGTCTTTTTCCAATTGCCTAATGGTATACTCGTGCTTGGTTATAGTCACATGGGCCTTTATTCCCATATAATCTTTTATGTACTCAAGCGTCCTACCGCATTTGTCTACGACTATAGCTTTGGCTGTGCTATACCAGTCGTCTGAATTAATACCGGATATTACGGCTACAAAAGTACCTAGGGCTACTGCCCCAATCGGTCCAGCCAAAAAAGCACCTAAGGCTACCGCCCCTTTTGCTGATAAAAAATCAAATAATCTAGGTGCAATAAGTTCGGGTTCCCATTGTAGTCAAAAAATAAATTAACTCCAGCATCAATTATTGAAGCTATATTACTAATTCTTTTACCTGCCAGCCTAAGGACAACATCTCCATATTCTTTTTCTAATTCTTTTGCTATCTCTGCAGTAATAGTTGCCGTAAAAGCAACATAACCACCAAAGCCAGCTAGTGCAATCTCTTCTGATGTTATATTGTTATCACAAAAATGATATTCTTTGCCATCCACCCAAAAGGTTCTGTCCATATTTAGTCCTTTATAAGATTCTTTATTAAATTTTCAGCTTCCCATGTTTGTTTATATGTTAGTGACGGTATTACGTAAAAAAATTGATATAACATTTTGTTTTTTCCTTAATAATTAATACTTCTCCGGTTAACCATGATATTCCAAAATCCGAGCTATTTGTGGAATGCATATTGGATACTTTAATTACATTATCCTTTAATATATAGCGATAAATTATTACTTTATCGCTATATATCTCTATTTTTTTAAAACATATGTTTAACAAAAATATATACAAAAGCAAAAACCATAAAAAATATAATGGGATAGATAGTAAATTGTTGGAATAAAAAGTAGGAAAATATAGAACAAATAGCATAAAAGAATAAGAAATAAAAGTTGCTACAGTATATAAAATTTTTCTTTTTTAAAACTATAAAGTAACCCTGATTCACTACTGGCTCCCTGCATCTCACCCCACCCAAATTCAAGTTCCAATATTTTACCCCCCCCCGCCTACCTTAAACCACATTATTGTGATTAAATTTAGCCGTAAATTTCAGTATAGTTAGGGAGGTAGATTTTGCGAAAGATATCTATTTTGTTTTTTATCGTTTACTTATTTGGCGTCTCTTTATCCGCCAAATCCGTATCCTTCTCCTCCCTCTCTAAATCCCTACAATCCACTAACTCTTCATCCTGCATTTCAGGCTTCAAACCATGTTAGCAAACAAAAAGATAAACGCAGCTAAATCAAGCCTATATCCCGCTAAGCCTAAGTATAAATAGCAAATACTAAGAAATACGCACGCTCAATAAAACTTAAGTAAATTTTAGCGGCGGTTTCGCTCTATTGTTTACAAAGCGCCCTGTCGATTTTTAGTAAAACGCGATATAATCTTTTTCTGTCTTTACAGTTATTGCATGCAAACTCTGTTTCGCCATGCTCGCTACTTTTAATAAAATCGCTAAAATCATAATAGACAAGAAAAATCCATCAAATAGTTTTAACTTATCTTGAGCCCAAATAAAATTTAAGTGTAAATTGATGATATAAAAGTAGAAATTTAGCCCCGCTACCGAGGCTAAATTTAATCAAACTTAGTAGTTACTTTGCGACAAACGCATTTTTTAGCACGTCTTCAATGGCGTCCACTGGGATGATTTGCATGTCTTTTTTGACGTCTTGCGGGATATCGCCAAGGTCTCGTTCATAGTTTTTGCGCGGTATCAGAGCGGTTTTGATGCCGGCCTTATGCGCGGCGATAAGCTTTTCTTTTAGTCCGCCGATAGGCAGCACGCGGCCGCTCAGCGTGATCTCGCCCGTCATCGCTACGTCGCTTCGTACTTTTGTATCCGTTAGGATCGAGGCGATCGCTGTCACCATCGTGATACCGGCACTCGGACCGTCTTTTGGTGTGGCGCCCTCAGGCACGTGGATATGCAGATCATAGCGGCGATACACTTCGCTAGAGCTCGGCTCTTTTTTCATGCCGTCTTTGACGTCGTCAGGCAAGCTTGGGATGATTTTTGCAGGCACTTTTATCTTTTTAGCATCGATTAGTACCTTGACAAGGCTGAATGCGATATACGCGCTCTCTTTCATCACGTCGCCCAAAGAACCCGTGATCTGCAGTCCGCCCTTGCCCTGTATGCGTATAGCTTCGATCTTTAGCACATCGCCGCCCACGCTCGTCCATGCTAGCCCGTTTACTTGACCGATCTGCGGCTTTTTATCGGCATGCTCGATCTCAAAGACCTTCTTTTCTAAAAACTCGTTCAAATTTTTAGTCGTCACGGTTATCTTTTGCACTTCGCCCTCGAGTAGTCTTTTTGCCGCTTTTCTAAAGATATCGGCTAGGCGGCGGCGTAGATTTCGCACTCCGCTTTCTCGCGTGTAGTCCGAGATGATGAGGCTTAGCACGTCTTTACCTAGAGTTACTTCACTAGGCTTTAGTCCGTGTTTTTTGAGCTCTTGGGGGATTAAATATTTTTTTGCGATCTCAAATTTTTCCTGCGGGGTGTAGGAGCTAAGCTCGATAAACTCCATCCTATCGCGAAGCGCGGGCGGTATGGCGCTCACATCGTTTGCCGTCGCGACAAAAACAACCTTGCTAAGGTCAATATTAAAATTTAAATAATAATCCCTAAATTTGTTATTTTGCTCGGGGTCTAAAATCTCTAGCAGCACAGCCGTCGGATCGCCGCGAAAGCTCCTGCCGACCTTATCGATCTCGTCTAGTACGACGACCGGATTCATCTGCTTGGCTTCGATGAGACCCTGCACGATACGACCCGGCATCGCACCGATATAGGTACGGCGGTGTCCGCGCAGCTCGTTTACGTCCTCCAGGCCGCCCAGCGCCACGCGCACTAGCTCGCGTTTTAGCGCTTTTGCGATAGAGTTTGCTAGGCTCGTCTTGCCAACGCCCGGAGGTCCCGCAAAGCACAAGATCGCGCCGTTGTTTACCTTGCCCGCGACGCCTCGTAGCTGCAAAAGCTCGCGCAGAGCAAAATACTCCTCTATCCTATCTTTTGGCCTCTCAAGCCCGTAGTGATCGGCGTTTAGCTGCTTTGCGACCTCTTGCACGCTTAGTTTTTTGTTGGCCAGATTTTCAAACGGCACCTCTACGACCCAGTCGAGGTAGCTTTGCGTCGTGTTTGCGTCGGCGGAGTCAGGATGCATGCGTGCTAACTTGTCGATTTGCTTTTTTATCTCCTTATACGCGTCCTCGCCCATAAATTTTTTCTTAGCTTCCAGCTTTTTGCGGTACTCCTCGATCTCCTCCTCGCGGCTCGTGTCAGAGCCGAGCTCTTGTTGGATCTGCTTTAGCTGCTCTTTTAGGAAATACTCCTTATTTACCTTATCGATCCTTGAATGGACCTTGTTTTTTATCTCACGCTGGAGCTTGTTCGCCTCGATCTCCTCGATAACGTAGTCTATTAGTTTTAGTAGCTTTTGCTCCAAATTTTCCTCGATAAAAAACTCGTACGCCGTTTTTTTCTTTAGCCTTAGTGAGCTTAAGATGAGATCGCAAACGCGGCTAGGCTCGGCGCTCTCCTCTATCGTTTTTAAAAGATCAGGCGGGAAAAAGTGGCTAAGCGCAGCCAGATCGCGCACCTTTTCGCGAAGTACCGTTAGTAGAGCGTCGCTTTTGGTATTTTCAGGTCTTTTTTCGTGCAGCACGTCTACAACGGCTTGCAATGGCTTTGAGGATACTTTTGAGACTATGCGACCCTTGCTCGTGCCTTGAAATAAAATTTTTACTCTACCGTCCGGTAGCGGTACTCGCCTCATCACGGTGCCGATGACGCCGGCGTCGTAGATGGAGTCAAATTCTCGCGCGCCTTCGTTTTGCGCTTTCGTCGGCACGACCAGGATTGGACTTTGCGACTCGAGAGCTAAATTTAGCGCTTCGATATTTTCCTCGTCGCTCAAAAAAAGCGGCGTGATCATAAAAGGATATAAAAATAGCTCGTCCTCTACGATGACGGGTAGCTGCGCCGGGAACATTTTTGATTCGTAAATTTGCAAATTTAGCTCCTACTCAAACATTTTTCTATACCAAGGAAGCTGCGGAAGCACGATATTTGCATCGTTTAAAGGCGAGGCTTGCACCTTTTCTTTATAAATTTGCGCCGACTCGTCTCTGCCCGTGCGCTCGTATAGATCTGCTATCTGCACGTCTAGGTTGTATATCGCGAGTTTAAATTTAACCAGCATAGTTTCGATCAGCGGGCGATATTGCGTGTTTGGGTAAATGTAGAGAAATTTTTCTATCTCGGCGATACTGTCTTGCATTAGCTTTTGGTTGCGATTGGGTTGCGAGAATGAGTCAAAATTCGCTTTTATTTTTAGATACTGCGCAAATTCGCTCCTAGGGCCGCTATCGCCGTATCTTTTGAGGTATTCGTCAAGGTAAAAATTCGCCATCAGATACTCTTCGTCGTTAGCGTGAGCTTGGGCTAGTATCAGTAAAATTTGCTCCAAAAGCGGGCTAGCTACGTGCTCGCTAGACATCGCCGTGTAGTGTTTGTCGGCGCTTTCTAGGTCGCGATTTTTGATATCGCCGATGATCTCAGAGTACCATTGATCGGGCGTTAGATTATAAAGCTCGGTGTATTTGTCGGCACAACCGCCGATTAAACAAACAAAAAATACCGCAGATAAAAATTTAATTAAATTTCTCATACCTTCCCTTAAATTTAAATTTTTTAAAACGGACTATTTTACCATTGTTTTTATTGCTTTTCGGTAAATTTGATTTCATTTTATGCTTAAAAATAGGAAATTTTGGATACAATTCGCGTAAAAAGTAAATATTTAATTAAGGAGATATATATGATTTTTCAAGTCAAAAGTCCGATTTTAGGCTTTGAACATATTAAAAGTTATGAATTAAAAGAACTGGATCAATTTTTCATAAAGCTTCAAAGCAAGGACGACGATACGTCTTTTACCGCGATAAATCCATACGCCTTGAGAAATTACGAATTTGAGATACCGACGTATTATCAAGAGCTGATGGACATAAACGACAAAAGCGAGCTAAGGATTTACAACATCATGGTCGTTGGCACCCCGATCGAGACATCGACGGTAAATTTCATCGCTCCTATCGTTTGCAATATGACAAATATGACGCTCTCGCAAATAGTCCTTGATGCATGGACATATCCGATGTATAAACAGGCTGAAAAAATTTCGGATTTTATTGAGAAGTAAAAATTTTAAGGAAAACCAAGTGAAAAATTCTAATTTTTTTTTAATTGCGATTTTTTTACTAAGCTCAAGTAGCGCCTTTGCTGTAAAAGATAAAAATCAGCTGGAACATAATTTAGTATCTGCATCATCTAGCAGATATCTAGACAATAAAGAAACTGCCAACCTTCAAAAAAGAGTCATAAATGAAGAAGTAATAGACCAATACGGAGTTAAAAGACTAGAAGAACGAAAGATAATATACGGCGATATAGAGACTATCGGGGCCTCCGTATTAAGAACCGTAGGCAATAGCTCTCAAGGATACGGCTATAATTACAGGCCTATTTTAAGTTCCACTACGATACATACGTCCATTACAAATGTTGTATTTGAAAAAGAGGATACAAGCTATAGCTTAAACTCATCAAAAGCGACTTTTGACTTTTCCGATAGGAAAAATACCGACGGAGCAAGCATAGCAAATGATATAGTAGGAAAAAGAATTGTTTATGCTAGACTTTATTGGGCCGGAAGTTTTTCTTTAGGTTGGAGTATTTCAAACGATAACACGGCTAGAGATAAATACTTTGATACGATAAAAAACTTCAATACGATAAGATTCGGAACACCAAAAGGATACTATAATATTACCGCACACGAAAAAGATACGTTTTGGTTTGGGTCGCTCTCAAGTAGGGGCATGAGATTTCAATATCAAACAAGCGCTGATGTTACCGAGCTAGTAAAAGAGTCCCTAGGAAATACCGTAGCAAGCAGAACTTTTAGCGCAGGAAATATAAAAACTCATGATGGAATACCTCCGGGCCTATATTCATACACCGACGGTAAATGGTTTAACAATCTACAATCCCCTAGATACGGAGGATGGGCGCTAGTTATCGTATATGACTTTGGTAGCAAAGACGGTAAAAAAATAAAACCCAAAGGCGTCAATATATTTGACGGCATCAAGCTACTAACGCCGCTAGATTTAAACAAGGGAGCTAGCAGAAGCGCAGACATAACGGTTAGCGGCTTTTATACTCCAGTGAACGGTGCGGTAGTTTCCTCTCTTACCACTCTTTCATTCGGCGCAGCGAGCGAGATCTCGGCTGAAGACATAGAGATTAGAAAAGATAGCTACTCGACGTATAGCTCAATATTTGACAACACCCTAAATCAAAAAGGCGACCAGTTTAACTCCACTATATCTAAATTTAATAAGCATTTAAACCCTAGCAAAAAATATAACGCGAGTATGGATTTAGATACATACGATATTACCGGAAAACTTACCAATAAACAAACGTCTGCCGACATACGGCTAACTGCAAAAATAATCAAAAGACCTGGCGGCAGCCTACAAGGTGACGAGGCTACCGTGGGTATGCTGGCGTTTTCTACCGATCTATATGTACCGAAAGTATGCTATATAGAAAAGCTATATGTTAGAGACAAAAATAAAACCAGCGAACAAGACTTTGAACCGGTTAGCACCAATGCCAGCAACAAAACTATCGCAAAAAAAGGGGATACGCTAAGAGTTAGGCTTCAAATAGTAAACAACGGAAACGAAGAGGCACAAAAATTATCCATAAATACTGCCCTAGATCCAAAAAATTCGACATATATAAATAATACTACGTTTATAAAACCCGACGTCGGAAGAGGAACAGCCTTCGCCGTAGGAGCGGGAGATAAAAACCCAGATAATACAAATTTGCAAACTTATGCCTCAGGTAAGCTAAAATTCCTAGTCGGTCAAGGTGCTGGCGGAGGCAACGGCGGTACTATAGGAAGTAGTAACCAAGCTTTTATACAATTTGATACAGTACTCGGAGAGGCTTTTGCTAGAAATTCATATACCGCAAATTTTGAAAATCCTAGCATAAAGCTAGTGTATAAGGGTGCCATCGAAGAGTGCACCGAAACAAAATATCAACTAAGAGTAGGAAGTATAGCATCAAAAGTTGTAAATAAAAAATTCGGCGCATTGGGTAATTCGGAAAATTTATTCACTCAACTTGCCGCAAGAAAATTTGATGTTAAATTAGTAAATTTATTCATAAGCGAAAAAAACGGCAACGAGGTTAAAGAGCTTGACGATTTTAACTTTGCCAACGACGTTTACGTAGACGTAATAGAAGCGAATAAACCTTGCAACAATGCACCAAACGTAATCGAAGGCGGCCAAGCAATTCGAGTACTAAAAACAGACCTTGCCAACAAAAGTATAATAGACCTAAAAAATATCCTAATCAAAAAAGCCTATCCAAATTTGATATTTAGACTTTCATATAAAGACGCGAAAAATATAGACCACAAAGTTTGTAGTTCCGATTCGTTTTCGATAAGACCGAAGGAGCTGCGAATTTATAATAGGACAACCAATACGACAAATTTTGGAAACATGGTCGGAGGGCGAGCGTATAAAAATATATGGGTACAAGCCATAGATAATGAAAACAATACGGCAGCCAACTACTCGACAAATATAAAACCTATTACGCTTAGAAGATCGACTCTAGTTCCGGCGACTTGTACCGACGGCTTTACGTTTTTAAACGGTATAAACCTAGAAGCCGATACCACTAACGGACTAGGAGAAATAAGAATATCGCAAGGCGGCGGTACTACTAGCGACTTCGTATATCCAAATATAGGACACGTCGCCATACACGCCAAAGATACGAAGTGGACAAACGTAGATAGAGGCACCGGCGGCAATCCTAGCGACTGCATAACAGATAGCGATACCACGACAGAAGACGCAAACGGCAAGATAGGTTGCGATACCCAAACTAGAGGCGAGCAAAATTTGCTATTCGTACCAAATGATATAGCGGCGCAAAATTTAACCGTAACTAACTTTGCCGGCGGAAATATGACATATATGTCAAACGTTGCGCCTATGGGAGCAAATGTAACGTTTAATCTAACGGCTAGATTAGGCGATGCTGCCAGGACGGCTGCTACGCTATACCATACCGGTTGCTATTCTAGAAACAATAGCTTTACCTTAGGGATAGATCAAATTTTAGGCGACTTTAGAACAAACAACGGCGGCGCGGCAACGCTTGCAGATATTCAAAATGCAATTATATTTTTTGATAACAATCCGCCTAGTTTCGTAAGAAAAGTAAACGCCGTAGCAAACAACGGCGCATATAGCGTAAACGCCAACGCTTTTAACGGCGGCACGGCACCTGTAACTGTAAGGCTAAATTTTGCAAGAAGCGTAAATATACCCAAAAATCCATTTACTTTAAGTAACCAAAACTTAACAATAGGCAATATATCAGACGCTGACGCCGTAGCCGGCGCCGCATACGCAAAACCTACCGCCGTCAGTACGACGCAGTTTTACTACGGTAGGGTATATGCGCCGACATACACCGGCCCTCAAGCTGGATTTAATGAGAACCTATACTACGGCATATATTGTAACGCTTGCAATAACGCCATATATGCTTTAGCCGCAGGCACTCAGCTACCGCAAGCGAGTAATTGGTTTGTAAATACGGCTCACCAAAATTTAGCTCAAGGAACGAGCGGGGCACTAGCAGGCGCTGCTACGACTACGATAGCCCCGGCCACTCCGATTCCGGCAAACGGAATAGGCAACATGGGGCTATCAAGCACCATAGTAGGTACGGACGTCATCAGCATGCCTGCTTCAAGTTGGCTTATATTTGACCCGATAAATGCTTTGGCTGCCGTAAATCGCTTTACCGTTAACTTTACGTCAAATAACGTAAACTGGGGAGGACGAGCGCTAGATGAAAACGGAACGGACGTAGGCGTAGGCAACGTCGTGGGTACGCGAGGCGGCGGCAGGCTAAATAATATCATAAACAAACCAAGCAAGAGAATAGAATGGTAAGAGCAAAAAAGGGCTTTTCTTTAATAGAACTTATACTAGCCATCGTTATAATGGGATTGACGATGGCTGTAGTGCCAAATGTATTTTCTAGAGTATCGGAAAATAACAGCCTAGCCGTAATACAAGAAACAGTAATGGATGCTAAAACAAGACTAGCTATCATCTCTACCGCGGCTTGGAGTTGCACCGGACGGAACGATTTCCAAAGACTTTCGACTCCTATATTTGGGGGTTTAAATAATTTTTACACCACAAACGGTATACCTCAAGAGGGAAGAAGAATTTTTTCCAATATAGCAAGAACAGGCGTAGTATGTAGCCCGTGGGAAAACAGAACAGGCGTTTTGAACTCATTTAACGGAAGACGTACGCAGATAATTAGCGCCGCAGGATACGATAGAGATAGCATAATAACGGCAAATTTGGTAAGCAACGTAAATCTCTCGCGAAATATGTCCGGCGCAGCAGACAATGACGTACGGGAGATTGCCGTAACGGCAACCACTCAAAACACTAGAGGACAAGGAAACGGCCATCAGATAATCCTGCGAGCATATTCGGCCAATATCGGCGACGCGCCCGTGATTTTAACCAAGGTCTGGTAGGTAAAATGAAAAAAGCTTTTACGCTACTTGAACTAATGGTCGTTATAGTTATAATAGGGCTATTATCGCATATGGGCATCCAAATGACTCTTAATATATATAGAAGCTACCTCCAAAGCAGAGCCATCAATACCCTAGAAACGCAAACCGAATTAGTTCTAGAGCAAATTTCAAAAAGACTTGCCATACGAGTTAGGGGTTCGACGATAGGAAAACAGCCGGGTGGGCGCCCCCCCAATCTAGACGACGGAGCTTTCGTATCTACTAGCGCGGCGGGGTTAAACAATACCTTTTCTATCCTAGAGTGGGTGACGTATAGCTACGAGAGTTTTCAAGATGGAGGATGGAGCGGTTTTGCAGACCTGAGTAGTCCAAATACCGCAATAGCAGCCATAGCCGGAAGCGGAACAATATCGACTCCCGGAAGCAGATTGGCCGTAGCCGCGGCTGCGCCTAACTTCTCAGCTGATCAAAATATAAGAGATCTCACCAGCAATGCAGCCAGCATAGCTAACGGCAATATAGGTATAGTGTTTAAAAACATGAGTCTTAACCCCGCTACTTCTTTTGGCTATAACAGAACGAATGCAAATTCCATAGGCACCATAGTAGCCAATGGTCAAAATAACATACTAAGTATAGCAAACTACAGAGATGCTCTTATCTCGGAACAATACTATTTACTTCATACGGCTTATGCGGTAGTTCCTGGCGTGGCTAGTGCCAATGGAGATTTTAGCTTATTCCTTCATTATAATTTTCGTCCATGGGCAGGACAAGAATACAATAACGGAAACTCAGATCTGCTAGCTACAAACGTAACGAGATTTAACTTTACGGAAGCAAACGGTATTATAGTTTTAAAACTATGCATAAGGGACGGTCGCAGATCACTAGAGCCTGCAGAAGAAGAGACTACTGTATGCAAAACAAAGGCGATATACTAATGAGAAAAGGATTTAGTTTAGTAACGGCGATTATTTTTATAGTTTTGATAGCTACTTTGGCTATGTTTTCGCTAAATACTTCTGCAACTACGGCAAAACAAACATCGGATGTGTTTTTACGAGAACAAGCCGAACTCTTAGCTCAGGGCGCTACCGAGATAGCTGTTTTTAATCTCCTAAACACAAATTTCACGCAAGTAGCAAACTGCGCATTTTTAAACGCGGGCAATCCTACTCCTCTTTTACAAACAACTTTTCCAACCAACAACGTCGCCACCTCTTTATTTACAGTAACAGTAACAGCAAATATGGCACTCGGCACCATAGGAGCTTGCGACGGTACTGCCGGTAGAGGTTCGGCGGTAGTGCCGATACTAACCCCGGAATCCGCCGGAACGGTTATACTAGACGTAGTTGTTACATCGGCAAATGCCAATGTCCCGCCTATCAGAATCCACAGACGAACGATTCAAAAACTCTAAAATAATACTTTATATGTTATAATGCTAGCACTTTAACGTAAAGGAGAGATGATGAATCTAAGCATCGTAGGTAAACAATTTGACCTAACAGACCCAATCAAACAACATATAGAAAACGCATTTGATGCGCTTAACAAATACGGACTGGATATTATTTCGGGTCGTTGCGTAGTTTCTGCGGACGAAAAAAACGGCAAAAAAGGCTTTAGCGTAGAATTTGCGCTAAATTTGGCAAAAAAAGACACGATCGTAATCCGCCACAAAGATAAAGATCTATACGCTGCAGTCGATCTTGCGCTTGAACGCGCATCAAAAGTACTTCGCCGCGAGCACGACAAAAATACAACCGTCAAAAATAAAGACGATGGCAAAGCTGTTAGAGCTGCGATTGCCGACGAACATATAAACGACGGCGAGGTAGATGAGATAATACCTATGGAGCTTGAGCTATATAAACCACTAGAGATCGAGGAAGCTATGCAAAAGCTAAAAGATAGCGATGCACAGTTTTACGTATTTAACGATATGGACGCCAAAATGCGCGTGATCTACAAACGCTCTGACGGCAAATTCGGACTTTATTAATCAAATTTAGGCGAGATAAACTCTCGCCTTCTTACTTTTTCAAATACACAAAAACTACCAGTCAAATTTCAATCATTTATTACCGACTTTGCGACGCATTACTTAAATTTTAATGATAAGCAAATTTGTGTAACACCGATAGGTAGTTTTAAATACAAGTTTGAAAAGCTATTTTTAAATTTGATGATTGTAAGAGAAAATAGCCACTTTATGTGAAATTTTTTTCATCAACAAAAAACCCTATAGGCAACCACATTCAAAACATGCAAATTTAGCCTCGTCAAGCTTTTAAGGCTTTAATCACTAAGCATCAAACTCAAATTTTACCGCCGACTCGCCGCGACTTAAAACTACGCCAAATTTATACAATACCTAAAACCGTGCCCAGTATCGACGGATTTTTATTTTGTAAAGATTGCTGTTTTTCTAGCAAGGAGTTGCTTTGCAAGCTGGCTCGTAGCTCCTTTTCGTATTTGGTCAAAAGATCGTCCAGTACGGTTTCAAGCTCATCTCTTAGGCTTTTTTTCATATCGGTATTTAGCCCTAAAGCCTCCATCAGCTCCTCTTTTTTGATGCTTAGCTTTTCCTGGATTTTTTGCTCGTTCATCTGCGATAAAAATCCTGCTGCGCCAAGCTCCGTAAGAGTCTTTTTAAAACCTTCCACATCAGGCTCTTTGGCGGTTTTTATCGGCTCAACGGCTTTTTTGAGCTCTTTTTCAAAGTCGGCGCGTTTTACCGCCTTTGCAGTCTTTTCTATGGCTTTTTGTGCAAGCTCGGCCAAAATCTTTTGGATAAATTTTTGCTCTTCGATCGTCATTTCGCATCCTTTATAAAAGATACGTTATCGCAAGCAAATTTCATTCCTTAGCTTTGTCTGCTATAAATTTAGCAAATTTTTCACTATCGTTTGGACAGCCTACGACGTCATAAAAATCAAAATTTAACTCACTGGCGATATGGCGAAATTCCTTTGATAGCTCAAAAACGGTTTCGGAGTTATCAATACAAAACGAGATCGGATAAACGAGCGCTTTCTTGTCTTTTATCTCGGCCAATGCCTGATTTAGCGATGGTTCGAGCCACTTTACGGGGCCTAGCTTTGACTGGTATGCGAGCAAAATTTGCTTAAATTTGACTCCTCGCTTCTCCAAAATTTCGGTTAAAATTTGAACGTGACGCTTGACGTGCTCCTCGTAGATATCGCCCGCGTCGATCATTTTTTGCGGCAAAGAGTGCGCCGAAAATACCAGCGTTATCTCACCAGCATTTAGATCGCGCGCAGCTTTTTCGATGTCATCTACGACAACCTCGTTATATCTCTCATCCTCAAAAAACGGCTCGATGATTTTTACTTTCGCCTTTAAATTTAGCTCGGCTTGCGCCTTTTCAAAGTCGCTTATACTAGACGTTACGGTCGTAAACGAATGGTGCGGATAGAGAGGAAAAACGACGATCTCCGAAGCCTCCGTAAACTCAGCTAAAACATCCTTCGCAAAAGGCGGCGTGTAGTTCATCGCAAAAGCTACCGCCGTATCATCGTCTAAAAAATGCGAAATTTTACCGCATAGTCTCGCCGTAAGCTCACAGATAGGCGATTTTCCGCCGATTTGACGGTAGTTATTTTGCGCGGCTCTTAGGCGAGATTTGGTTATCATAAACGCAACAAATTTGCGCAAAAACGGGCTTTTTATCCCCAGGATATACGGGTCGTTAAACATATTTTTTAAGAATACCTCAACCTCGCTAAGGTCATTTGGTCCGCCCATATTTAGCAGTAAAATTAGCCTCATTCGCAAACCTCCTGAGCCTTTAGTGTGTCTTCGAGCGTACTTAGATCGCTTTTTGCGCCGCAACATGCCTGATAAAACTCATTTAGTAGTGCTTTAACCGGCGAAACGTCGCTGTAAACTTTCAAATTTTGCTGCCCGTCAAGCGTGTATTTGTTTAGCTTAAGGCCCAGCATATCGCCGAAATACACGCCCCCGTTCGCGGCAAATTCGATCGTAAAGCGTTCTGCTTTAAAGCGCTTTGAGTTGTGGATACTAGCTAGCGTCTGGTTTTTAAATTTAAGCTGAAAAAGCGAGTCTGTTTCGCTTCTTTTGTCGTCGTTTTGGATTGAAACTTTATTGCTAAAGATTATCTCGCTACCGGTTATAAATCTTGCAACATCGATGTTTTGTAAAATTTCAAGCTGCAAATTTACGCCCCTACTAAACCCTCGAGCGATATTTATCGAAAAAATATCTTTTTCTTTGGCGAGTTCTTTTTTTATAGAGGCGATAACGGGATTAAATCTATCTATAAAAGCCACGTAAGCGCCTATATTTTGGGATTTAAAGCAGTATTTTAGCTCCCTTATCTCGCCTGATTTGCAAAGCCAAGGATCAAGCATGATAAATTTTATAAAATTTAGGCATTTAGGTATCAAATTTAGATATTTATGCGTATCAGTGACGATGAGAGCGTCGATCCGTACGGAGTCCAAAAGATCGTTTATATTATCGTAAAAAGGAATCCGTCCGCAAATTTCGCTATTTTTAACGCCGTCAAAAATCGCCGCCAGCTCGAAGTGTTCGGAGCGACGAAGCTCGTTATAGTAGTGCTTCGCGTCGTTTCCAAATCCTATTATCGCAACTCGTTTTTTCATAATCTTTTTTCCAAAATTTAATGTTTTTAGGCAATTATAGTCAAAAATTGTAATTAAACGGATAATGCGAGCGATTTTTAAATTTTACCGACGCCTTTTTATAGCGGGCCTCAAACAAGTTTTATTAAATTTATGCTAAAATCAGCCCTATTTTAAAACTTTAATCAGGAATAAAACGATGGATATTAGAGAGGCTTATTTAAATTTTTTCGCAAGTAAAGGTCATGAGATCATCCCGTCTGCGCCGCTAGTGCCAAACGACGCTACGCTACTTTTTACAAACGCCGGCATGGTGCCGTTTAAGAGCATTTTCACCGGCGAAGTGCCGCGCCCTACCCCGCCGATCCGCACGAGCTGTCAGACATGCATCCGCGCAGGTGGCAAGCACAATGACTTAGATAACGTCGGCTACACCGCGCGCCACCACACGTTTTTTGAGATGCTGGGAAATTTTAGCTTCGGCGAATACTTCAAAAAAGACGCGATCGCATATGCGTGGGAGTTCGTCACGCAGGTGCTAAAACTACCCAAAGACCGCCTATACGTGACCGTTCACGAGAGCGACGATGAGGCGTTTGCGCTATGGGAGCAGCATATAGCAAAGGAGCGCATTTATAGATTCGGAGATCACGATAACTTCTGGCAGATGGGCGATACGGGACCGTGCGGACCGTGCTCGGAGATCTTTTATGACCAGGGCGGCGAGCACTTTAACACGCCTGAGGACTACATGGGCGGCGACGGCGACAGATTTCTTGAAATTTGGAACCTAGTCTTTATGCAGTACGAGCGCAGTAGCGACGGCAAGCTAACTCCACTACCAAAACCTAGCATCGACACCGGCATGGGGCTTGAGCGCGTCACGGCGATAATGGAAGGCAAATTTAGCAACTACGACAGCTCGCTTTTTATGCCGCTTATAAACGAAGTAGCCGCGCTTTGCGGTAAGCCGTATGCTTACGAGAGCGGCGCTAGCTACCGCGTCATCAGCGACCACATCCGCTCAGTGACTTTCCTGCTAGCTCAAGGCACGACATTTGACAAAGAGGGCCGCGGCTATGTGCTTCGCCGTATCCTTCGCCGCGCGATCAGGCACGGATATCTGCTAGGTATAAAAGAGCCATTTATGTACCGCCTCGTAGATAAAGTCTGCGAGCTAATGGGCGGCCACTACGCCTACTTAAACGAGAAAAAAGCGGCGGTAAAAGAGCAAATCAGGCTTGAAGAAGAGAGATTTTTAACCACGATCGCGAGCGGACTCGAGCTTTTTGAGAGCGAGCTAGCGCGCACGAAAGATATTTTTAGCGGCGAGGCTGCGTTTAAGCTTTACGACACATTCGGCTTCCCGCTAGATCTAACGGCCGATATGTTACGCGAAAAAGGTCTCAAAGTCGATGAAGCAAAATTTGACGAGCTAATGAGCGAGCAAAAAGCGCGCGCTAAGGCTGCTTGGAAAGGCAGCGGCGACAAGAGCGCAAAGGGCGATTTTAAGGCGCTTTTAGAAAAATTTGGCGAAAATAAATTTAGCGGCTACGAGGAGCTTGAGCGCACGAGCGAGGTTTTAGCGCTACTTGACGAGGATTTTAAAGAAACTCAAATTTTAAAAGCTGGCGAACAAGGCTGGGCGATGTTTGACGTGACGCCTTTTTACGCGCAAAGCGGCGGCCAGGCAGGCGACAGCGGCGAGATCGTGGGCACAGCCGACATACTAGATACGCAGAAGTTTTTCGGGCTGAATTTATCAAACGTCGCGGTTAAAAAAGAGATTAAAATCGGCGACGCCGTGAAGCTAAAAGTAAGCGAGCAAAGAGCCGAGATCGCGCGCCACCACAGCGCCACGCACCTGCTCCACTCTGCGCTTAGAAGCGTGCTAGGAGCGCATATCGCGCAGGCCGGATCTAGCGTAGAGGCGAACAGACTCAGATTTGACTTCTCTCATCCAAAGGCAGTGACGGCAGAGGAGCTGACAAAGATCGAAAATTTCGTCAATAGCGCAATCGCCGAAAGTATCGCGGCAAAAACAGAGATAATGGACATCGAGGATGCCAAAAATAGCGGCGCTATCGCGCTATTTGGCGAAAAATACGCCGATAAAGTGCGCGTGCTAAGCTTCGGAGAGATTAGCAAGGAGCTTTGCGGCGGTACGCACGTGGCAAATTTAAGCCAGATCGGCGCGTTTTTCATTACTAAAGAAGGCGGCGTGAGCGCGGGCGTGCGCAGGATTGAAGCCGTGTGCTCTAAGGCCGCGCTAAATCTCGCAAAAGCCTGGCGCGGCGAGATCGAAGAGCTAAAAACCGAACTAAAAAGCGCCGAGCCTATGAACGCGGTAAAAAAACTAAAAGCCGAGATAAAAAGCCTAAAAGATAAAACCAAGCAGGCAAAAGAGGCGCACGCGCTAGCCGTGGTAAACGTAAACGAGACCAAGCTTTGCGTCGCGGTGATTGACGGCGGCGACATAAAGGCGACGATAGACGAGTTTAAAAACGAGAACGAAAAGGCGGCGATCCTACTTGTGCAAGTAAACGAAGAGGGCAAAATCGCTCTGGCTGCAGGCGTGAAAAACGCGCCGTTAAAAGCCGGCGAATGGGTCAAATTTACGGCTCAAATTTTAGGCGGAAACGGCGGCGGCAAGGACGACTTCGCCACCGCAGGCGGTAAAAACGTACTTGCAATCGAAGATGCGATCAGGCAGGCGTTTGAGTTTGCTAAAATCAAGTTAGAAAAATAAGCTTGTGTCGGTCAAATTTAAGCGATTTTCTTAAATTTGACCGCGGTTTTTGCGGTGTAAAATTTGAACAAATTTTTGCAAAACCAAATTTAAGGCCGCAAAGCAAATCCAAAATTTGCATTTTGCGAACCGAGATAAAATTTAAAGGAAAATATAAGTTTATGAGTTTATTTTATTCGCGCATTTTGGCGTCAAATTTTACCGCCGTCAAAATAGCTCTAGCGCGAGAAAATTTTAGATCAAAGGGGACAAATGCCCGAATTTAACATAGCCTTTGCAAAGATTAGCAGCGTCCTACCCTTTATCCACATCCTCTCCGTGGTTGTTTTCATCGGATTTCAAGCAAATTTTTTACTCATCGCAAAATTTTTTATGAAAAATATCGAGGGCGACACGCAAAAATACCAAACGATAATCTCTATGCTAAAGCGTCTTGGCTACGCGATCTACGGCTCGATCGCCGTCATTGGCGTGACGGGCGCGATACTAGCCAAACAAAACGCGATCAAAAACGCCGATCCAATGCTAAATACGATTTTAACGACAAAATGGGCGATCTGGGGATTTTTGTTTCTAAACGTTATTTACGTCACGTACCGCCTAAACAAAGCCTCAAAATCTCTGCAAAATAGCGAATACATCGAGCTTCACGAGAACCTCATAGTTACGATTTATTATTTCATCCCGCTAAACGTGGCATTTGCGCTACTGGCAGCGTATCTTGGCGTATCTTATAGGGAGTTTTGATGATTATTTTGGCTTCGAGCTCGGTCACTAGAGCTAAGGTTTTGCAAGATCACGGCGTTAAATTTGAGCAGGTTTTCTTTGACTACGACGAGGGCGGCGTAGATAAAAATTTACCGCCGCACGTTTACGTTCAAAAGATCGTCGCGGCAAAAAAAGAGCAATTTTTAAAGGCGAATGAAAACGTAAAAAACGTCGTTTTCGCAGATAGCGTCGTCGTATGTGGCGGTAAAATTTTAGGCAAAGCAAAGGACGAAAAGGAAGCTCTAAAAATGCTGCAAATGCAAAGCGGCAACGTCGCTAGGATCGTAACCGCGATGATATTTTTGGGCGAAAAATTCGAGCTTTTTAACGTCAGCTTTGCGGAGTATAAATTTGCCAAATTTGACGAAGCCGACCTACAAAACTACCTATCTGGCGATCTTTGGCAGGGCAAGGCCGGAGCCATGACGATAGAAAATTTCAACAAAAAATACATCCTAAGCCAAAACGGCGAAACTAGCACCGCAATGGGGCTAAACGTGAAAATTTTAAAGGCCTTTTTATGAGAATTTTAGCTTCGATTTTGTTTATTATCTTTGTTTCGCTGAGCGCGGCATTTGTTTATCTTTATTCGCAAGTTACCTTTGATGCGTCAAATATCATCGATTTTAAGCCAAAGCTCACGACTCAAATTTACGATAGAAACGGCGAACTCATCGCAAATATCTTTGACGAAAACAGGATCTACGTCAAGTACGAAGACATTCCGCCGCGCGTCATCGAGGCGCTCGTGGCGATCGAGGATACGAGCTTTTTTGAACACGGCGGCGTAAATCCCGAGGCTATCACGCGAGCTATCGTTAAGGACATAAAGGCGGGCAAACTAGTCGAGGGCGCTAGCACGCTAACGCAGCAGTTAGTTAAAAACATGGTATTAACCAGAGAAAAAAAGCTAACCCGTAAGCTAAAAGAGATGATCATCTCGATGAAGCTGGAAAACGAGCTAACCAAAGAGCAAATTTTAGAGCGCTATCTAAATCACGTCTATCTAGGACACGGCTATCATGGCATAAAAACCGCAGCAAAGGGATACTTTAGAAAGGAGCTTAACGAGCTCACGCTAAAAGAGATCGCGATCCTAGTGGGCTTGCCAAAGGCTCCTAGCACATACGACCCGACCCGCCACCTAGATCTATCGCTTAGCCGCGCAAACAACGTCATAGCAAGGATGAACGCACTAGGCTGGATCAGCGACGCAGAGTACAAGGCCGCGCTAGTCGAGCAGCCCGTGGTCTTTGACGACACTCTCACGCAAAACAAAGCCCCGTACATCGTGGACGAGGTGCTAAAAGAGGCCTCAAAGCGCTTTGAGGATATAAAAACCGGCGGCTATGTCATCGAAACCAGCGTCGATTTAAAGGTGCAAGATATGGCGTCCGAGGCGCTAAAATACGGCTACAACGAGATACTAAAACGTAACAAGGACGCAAACGCCAGTATCCTAAACGGCGCTATCGTCGTTACGCTACCTAAAACGGGCGAGATCCTCGCGCTAGTAGGCGGCGTAGACTACGCCAAAAGCAGCTACAACCGCGCCACGCAGAGTATGCGCCAGCCGGGCTCCAGCTTTAAGCCTTTCATCTACCAGATCGCCCTAGATATGGGCTACTCGCCGATGAGCAAGGCAGCCGATATCTCAAGGGTCTTTAACGAAGGCAGCCAGTACGAGTGGCGTCCGAAAAACTATAGCGGCGGCTTCCAGGGCTATATCACGCTGCGAGAGGCTCTGCGTCAGTCGCGCAACCTCGCCACGATAAATTTACTCGACGAGATCGGGCTTGATACGGCGTATAAAAAGCTAACCGAAATGGGCTTTAAAAACATCCCTAAAAACCTCTCCATCGCGCTTGGTAGCTTTGGCATCTCGCCATTGGAGTTTGCTAAATTTTACTCGATGTTTCCAAACGGCGGCGAGATCGTGGAGCCAAGCCTGATAAAACGCATCATAAACTATCAAAATTTAGAAGCGGTTTTTGAGCCTGAGCGGACGTTCGTCACTGAGCCCGAGCAGGCATACCTGATGACTGATATGATGAAAACGGTCGTGGAGCGCGGCACGGGACAAAGCGCCAGGCTAAACGGCGTGCAGGTCGCCGGCAAGACCGGCACGACAAATAACAACATCGACGCGTGGTTTTGCGGATTTACGCCCGAGGTCGAGGTGGTCGTATGGTACGGCAACGACGACAACACGCCGATGCGAAAGGTCGAGGGCGGCGGACGCACGGCAGCTCCGGTGTTTAAGAAATTTATGGAAAGCTACATGAAGGAGTATCCACTAAAACAAAAAACTTTCATCGAGCCGGAGGGTGTCTTTCACACTGCGTACGAGGGCTTGATCGAAGTCTATACGAAGATCTCGCCGGTACCGAAACAAGACGCGCAAGATACGCTAATCAAACAAGACGACGAGGGGTTGATTTTTTAATTTTACCCCAGAATGCCGGCTAAATTTGAGCGATTTGCTATGCAAATTTAGCCACCGCCTCGTCAAATTTGAACCCATTTTCAAAGCCGCTTTTTACCCTTACTTCAAATTTATGCTCGGTTTTTACGGTTAAATTTGACGGCTACTATTACATCCCCATGATAAAACTCAAATAACAAAAACAGCGACGTTTCAAATTTAAACACGGCATGTTTACGCTTTACAGCCCTTAAGCAAATTTGACAGACAACGACAAAGAAAATCAACTTAAATTTGACCCGTTTGCCGTAAAATATCTGCGGATAAAAAGATAGTGCCACGTCCAGCACGAGTTAATGCCTAGCACAATGGTTAAAAGCGCACCGCCTATTTACGGCGATCAGACTCAAATTTAGCCCAAGCTTTCGGGCTAAATTTGAGCGGGTTTAAAAAGCAAAAAGATAAACTACTCCACGAGCTTCATCTGCTCAGTGCAGATAGCCTTCCACGAGCTTTGCAGATTTGAGCCGACGCACTCCTGTAGATACGGCTTTGCTTCGCTTTCGCGTTTTAGTTTGATGTAGATTTCCGAGATCTGAGCTAGCGCGCGCAGTCTGTTTTCGGGATCTAGGCGCGTATCTACGAGTTCTCGCGCGACTTGCAAAGCCTCGCCTAGTCTATCCAGCTTACTTAGCGAGCCGATGTACTCAAAGTCGATTTTTGGGCTAAAGGTGGCGATATGCAGGCGCTTTTGTAGGTCGATCGCCTTTTTGGCGTAAACCGACGCGTTTAAAAAGTCGTTCGCGCCGTACGTCGCCTCAGCCATGCGGTCGTAGAGCTCGATGACCTTAAAGTCGTTTTTGCGTAGCGTCTCGACGGCCGTTATCGTCGCGGCGGCGTCGGTGAGCCTACCTAATCCCATCAGCGCCTCAAATCTATAAAAAAGCACGGGCGAGACGTCGGCATACTCCTGCCTAGACGCGATAGCCAGCGCCTCGTCGGCTACGCGCAAGGCGTCGTTATACTTCTGCGTCTTTATCAAAACGGAGGCTAGTTTGATGAGCCACTCCACGCGGTCGAGCATGTCGGGCGCAAGGATATTTTGCGAGGCGAGATCGTGCGCGGCGGCGAAACGAGAGAGGCGCATATAGCAGTCAAAGAGCTTAAATTTAGCCCCGATTTTCTCGCCCACGCCGTAGTTTTCGGTCAAATTTACAGCCGTAACACAGTCGTTTTGACGGATGGCTTCACTCGCTAAATTTAATGCCGCCTGATCCAATACCGCACTAGCGTCCGTATCGTTTAGATCGCGCACGACCTGGGTATAGCGCAGGACGGAGTCAAATTTACGCTCTTTTAGATAGAGCGCGACCTGCTCTTTTAGCGCCTTGGCGCCGACGTCCGTTTTGCCGTATTTTTCGATGAGCGCGTCGTAGTGATCGTGTAGCTTTGTCGCGTTGCTCTCGTCGTTTCTAGCGAAAAATAGCTTATCTAGCGCATTTTGCACGATAGCGGCGTACTGCCCGTCTGCAAACTCGTTTTGGTACCTTTTTAGGTATTCGTAGGCTTTTTGCGTGTCAGGCGTGCCTGTTAGTGCGATTCCTAGATTTTTTAGCACGGTTTCGTACTCGTCGTCGTTTTTATTTAGACGAGCGAGTAAAATTTCATAAATTCTCGCGGCGATATCGTCCATATTTTTCTCGTGAAATACCCCAGCCAGCGTCGTTAGCTTGGACGCGTCGTTTAGCAGGTACTCTTGATTTTTGTTTAAAATTTTGAGCATAAAGTCCTTGGCGCGGTCAAATTTAGCCTTGTCGATGCTGCCCTGCACGAGGCTCAGAGCCGCACGGCTAGCGACATCTAGCGTCTGCGCCGAGTATAGCACGTCCTCGTACATCTTTACCGCCTCATCCTGCCTGCCCGTGACGTAGAGCCTGTCGGCAAACTCAAGAACGGCTAGCTTGGTAAAATTTGAGTTTGGATGCTCGTTTATGAGGATGTCTAGCGTGTAGTTCGCGTCGCTAACAAGCTCCTGCCTTAGGTAGGCTTTGGTCACGAGATAGAGCACCTCGGGGTAGTTTTCGTCTGACACGAACCGCCTCATCCACGCGCGCCCCTCGCTTGCGACATCCGCCGCGCCAAGGCCTTCAAAGCTGTTTTGCGAGTCTAAAATTTTATCCAAAGCGCGCAGCCTATATAGCAAAAACTCGCTGGCAAAAATGCTATTTGGATAGCGCCTTAGCGCCGTTTGGATCGTGGCTATCGTATCATCGTAGCGCTTAGCCTCATAGCTTTTTTTCACATCCAGGTACATATTTATGTCGTTGCTATCGCCGCTTTCTATCGGGGCTTTGTTGAGATCGAGCGGTCCGACGCTAGGCGCGGTCATCTGCTCAAATATCGGGGCGAAATTTATCCCTGCGTTTGTTTCTTTTTTAAATTCGCTTAAATTCTGATCTATCACGATGATGTGGCGTTTGGCTGCGCCGCCGTTTTTACTAAACTGCACGGCGGATGCGCCGTAAAGAGGCTCGCTAGATGAGATCAGGCGAGAGCTCGCGCGCGGTACGACATAGACGCGCATGCCGCCTTTTTCCTCGCGAAATCTCACTTCAGCCAGGGCTAAAATTTTATCGTCGACCTTCGGTAGCGTGCCGCCAGGAAGATCGCAAAAATAAAGCTTGCGGTCGTAGGCGAGGATCTCCTCTTTACAAACGAGTCCCTTCTCGTCGCTGATGTTTATCACGGTGTATGGCCTGCCGTCCTCTGCGCCCGAATTTACGCTCAAGCTAAAAGAAAACGCCAAAATCGGTAAAAAAAGTAAAAAATATTTTCTCATGCGGCCATTATACCCTTTTTCGTTTAAAAAGCGCTATAAAAGCGAATATTACGCGCTTTTGAGGCGATTTTTTTACCAAATTTCGCGCATTAGGATAAAATTTTATTTAGCTTAAATTTAACTTTGGCATACCGATAGAATTTTGATTTTAAAGAGCGCGGTTGGCGGGCTAATTTTTTTAGTTCGGCAGCCAAATTTTACCCGCCCCTCCATCCAAAAACCATGCTCTATGAGTCAAATTTGACGTTATAACGCCGAGTTTTGAGATTAAATTTAGTGTAGCGCGCCTCGGCAGATAAATCTATCCGCCAAATTGCTAGCTACTGTGCCGTTTTTACGATTTTAACCAGCTTAAAGGCGTATCCGCTAAATTTCGCCCTGCAAAGCGCGACCGTACCCTTCATCTGCGGCTCTAGCCTAAATTTAGCTTTTACCTCTACACCCTTAGCCTGCACGCTTACTATATCGCCGTCTTTTACCTTTGCGGCGGCGGCAAACGACGCCGAGCCAATTAGCTCCTTTACCTCGTCGCTCAAATTTGACCCGTCCGCCTCATCTATAAAAAACACGACGCTACCGTCAAAGCTTTCGGGCTCTTTTAGCGGCGTTAGCTTGCCGTCCGTTTTAAACTCGGCCTGCTCTGCGTCAGCCAAAACGACGTTTCTACCGAGCATTTGCAAAAACTCGAATATATTTTTCGCATCCGCATGGGATAAAAAGGAGCTATCGATCACGATATTTTCGCACCCTTCTAAAAACTCCGCGATCTGCTCAAACTCCTCCTCGCCGACGTTGCACTCGCCGCTTAGGTACCCTTCGTCAAGCCCCTCAAAATATCTGCGCGTTTGCTCGTCAAATTTAGCCGCGTCGAGTGAATATTTGCAAAGCAGCGCCAGCACGTAGCTAGCCGAGCCGATCTCGCAGCGAACGAGATTTTCGGTGCCTAAAATTTTATCCTCAAAGCAAGAGATATATAAAAACTCATTTTGCTTTATCAGCTCCGCTAGCTGCAGGTTTTGCTCGCAAAGCAGGCTTGCTAGACTCAAAGTTTTTGCATTTTTAAATTCGCCAAATTTCATCGTTTATCCTTTAAATTTAGCTTGGATTTTATAAAAATTTGTTTTAAGAGGGGGTAAATTTGCGCCGTTTAGACGCAAATTTGGTTATTTTTCTAGGCCGAATTTGACGGCTGCTTTAGCAAGCTCGAGGGTAGCGTCTACAAATTTATCTTTTTTCGTTACGTACGGTAAAAACAGCGGTATCTCCGTGCAAGCAGCGATATATGCGTCAGCCTCGATAGCCGCGATCGTCTCGTTAAAGAGACCCACGTACTCTTTTAGCTTGTTTGCTTTTGCGCCCTTGTAAATGCAGTCCATGATGTTTGTCATCAAATTTTCGGGGATTTTTACGCACTCTAGGCCTGCGGCGATCAGCTCGTTTTCGTAAATTTTAGCCGCAGTCGTGCCGGTAGTGGCGATGACGGCGATCTTTTTAGCGTGCGGGAAATTCGACTTTATCGACGCGGTCGCAATTTTAGCTATGTGCAGGATATTTACGCCGCACTCGTCGGTTAGACGTTTGGCAAAAAAGTGAGCTGTGTTGCAAGCTATGCAGATAGCCTCACAGCCCGCGTTTTTGAGCCTCGTCGCGGACTCTTTCATAAAAGGAAACGGATCCTCGCCTCCGTGCAGGATATACGCCGTGCGGTCTGGGATCTGCGGGTGGTTGTCGATTACGATGGGGATATTGTCCTGATCTTTTGCGGCGTTTGTGAGTTCTACGATCTTAGCGTATAGATCTATCGTAGCTAGCGGTCCCATGCCGCCTAAAATTCCGATTCGTTTCATGAAAAAGTCCTTAAATTTAAAAAAGCCGAGAGCAAAGTCTCGGCTAAATTTGGCTCAAAATTCTTAGAGAAGAACAGGAGCGATGAGGAATGCCAACGCAACCGAAAGAGCAACCATGATGGTGCCAGGCACGAAGAATGAGTGGTTAAATACAAATTTACCGACTCTAGTCGTTCCCGTATCGTCCATAGCGATAGCACCCAAAGTCGTAGGATACGTAGGAAGTACAAATAGTCCTGAAACAGCGGCAAATGAAGCTACTAGGATCCAAATTTGACCTGAGTTTTCAGGCGTAGTCATACCTAGTGCAGCAGCGACCGCAGGCATCATAACGCGAGTGGTTGCAGCTTGAGAGTATAGCAAGCAGCTTAGGAAATATAGCGCGACGGCTAATATAAACGGATACTGCGTAACGACGTTTTTAGCTACCTCTTTGATGCCATCGATGTGGCCGTTAACGAATGTAGTACCTAGCCATGCGATACCGATGACGCATATGCACGCATTCATACCGCTTTGGAAAGTGCTGGTTGAAAGCAATTTGCTAGTGTCGACCTTGCAAAGCGTAGCGATAAGGAAGCCGATAGTAAGCATAAAGCTGATGATAGCAGCGTCTCTAGAAAGGATAGGTTTTGCCACGATGCCAAGGCTCTTTGAAATAACGAGCGCATAGCAAACGACGACTAAAACGCCGACGGCAAATATCGCAACCGATCTTTTCGCATAAGGTTTTAGAGCTTGATACTCTACCTCTTTGATCTCAGCGACCGCACCTCTAGCTAGTCTATCTTGATAGATAGGGTCTTTTGAGAGGTCAAGATCGTAAAATTTATTTACGATAAAGGCCGTAACGATCATAGCTACGAAAGTAGTAGATATGCAGATGAAAAGTAGCATCGGATAGCTAACGCCAAGAGGCTCGCAAACGCCCGTCATAGCAACAAAAGCCGCAGATATAGGGCTAGCGGTGATCGCTACTTGAGATGAAACGACCGAAAGCGCAAGAGGCGCGCTAGGTTTGATGTTTTGTGTCTTCGCAACCTCTACGATAACCGGTATCATAGAAAACGCAGTGTGGCCCGTACCTGCTAGGATCGTAAGCAGATAGGTAACGATAGGTGCTAGGTAGTTGATTTGTTTTGGGTTCTTGCGCAAAATTTTAGATGCGACCTGAACCAAATAATCAAGTCCGCCCGCGACTTGCATCGCAGTGATGGCTGAAATAACGGACGCGATGATTAAAATAACGTCCATCGGGATATCTTTCATATCCACTTTCATACCGAGCATCGCCAAAATAACGACGCCAAGACCACCAGCGTAACCTACGCCCATACCACCTAGCCTAACGCCTAGGTAGATACCTCCGAGTAGGACTATAATCTGTAAAATCAGCATTATATCCATAGGAAAACTCCTTGTATTAGATTTTTTTACTTACTAAATTTAAAAGGCGCCGAATTTGACTTCGGCGCTCCACGACTTTATTCTAAATTATTTGCCCATGTGAGGGTTTAGCATATTTTTAGGTTCTAGGATCTTGTCTATCTCCTCTTTTTTCAAATATCCTCTCTCTAAGCAAATGTCGCCTACGGCTTTGCCTGTTTGCAACGCTTCTTTAGCGATACTTGCAGATTTTTCGTAGCCGATGTATGGGTTAAACGCAGTTACGATACCGACTGAGCCAAGTACAGATTTTAGGCATGCCTCAGGATTTGCAGTTAGTTTTTTGATCGCTTTTTCGGCTAGAGTTTTCATCGCATTTTCTAGGATAAAGATAGAGTTAAATAGCGCGTAAGCGATACCCGGCTCAAATGCGTTTAGCTCAAACTCGCCTCTCTCGCTGCAAAGCATGATGGTTACATCGTTACCCATTACCTCGTAGCACGCCTCGCCTACGACCTCTGCGATGACCGGGTTTACTTTGCCAGGCATGATTGAGCTACCAGGCTGCATCTGTGGTAAATTTATCTCGCCAAGACCGCATCTTGGGCCTGAGTTCATTAGTCTTAAGTCGTTTGCGATCTTGCTTAGGCGAACGGCAGCTGTTTTTAGCGCGCCGCTAACGTGAACAAAATCAGCAGTGTCTTGAGTTGCTGCAATGAAATCATCTGCAGGTTTGAAGTTTACGCCGGTGATTTGGCTCAAAATTTTATGAACGGCGACTTTATAATCAGGATGGCAGTTGATGCCCGTACCGATCGCAGTTGCGCCCATATTTAGCACAGCCATAGTCTCTCTTGCGGCTGTGATTTTTTCGATATCGCTTTTGATGTAGCTTGCAAATGCGTTAAATGTGTTGCCAAGCGTGGTAGGCACGGCGTCCTCTAGCTCGGTTCTACCCATTTTGATGATATCTTTGAAGTCTCTTGCTTTAGCTTCTAGCTCGCTTTTTAGTAGCTCCATAGCCTTTAAAAGGTCGGTTAATTTCGCATAAGCAGCGACTTTAATCGAGCTTGGATAAGTGTCGTTGGTACTTTGGCCTAAATTCGTATGGTCGTTTGGATGTAGATACTGATACTCGCCTTTTTTGTGTCCTAGGCTCTCAAGCGCGACATTTGTTATAACTTCGTTCGCGTTCATATTGGTGCTAGTTCCCGCACCGCCTTGGATCATATCTACTACGAATTGATCTAAATATTTACCCGCGATCAGCTCGTCGCACGCTTTTGCGATGGCGTCGGCTTTTTGCGCGTCTAGAACTCCGACTTCTTTGTTGGCTAAGGCCGCAGCCTTTTTGATTTGAGCAAATGCCTTAACGAAATACGGATAATCTTTAAGCGGTCGTCCGCTCATGTGGAAATTCTCAAGCGCCCTAAATGTTTGTACGCCATAATATACATCATCAGCTATCTCTAGCTCACCTATGAAGTCGTGTTCTCTTCTGGTTCCCATAATGGTACTCCTTGTGATGAAATTGAATAGTGAAACTATAGCGCAATTAAACTGATATTTAAATTAAAAGTTTAATTTTCTATTTATTTTTTTATTACTATTTTGTTATTTTTATATATCCATGTGAACTTATTTTATCTTTGAAAATAGCCTAAATAGCGCAATACTTTTTGCTTTTGAATATTATATATTTTTTAAACACGAGCGATAAATATATGGGATAGTGTCTCTAAAATTTAAATTATTAACTTTTTGTTTTACTATTTTATACTTATAATAAAGCTTAACTTAAAATGTTATATTAATTTTTCTTGAAAGAGATTGATGGTTTAAATTTTGATTTTTTGAGTGGTTTTGACGGCTATAAATTTTATATGGTTTTAAATTTGTATTTTTAATGCAGACTGACAAAAGTTTAGTTTTTTATAATTTAAAAAATTTTCGAGCATTAAATTTAAATCTGCTTATTTTTATATATTTAGTTTTTACTTTGTTTTTTTAGGCCTATGCTAATAAATTTAGATAAAAGCGTTTCTAGTTACGCGCTATTATATAAATTTTATAAAATTTAAAGCTAAACCTTATGGGGATTAATGACTTCACACTACCACTTAGAGGCAAACTATGTACAAAATCATATATTAAAAAGGTTTAAAACGCCTTATGAAACGATGCCAGCACAGTAAAATTTGAATTACCACAATAGGCAACCTGACAAAGCCCCCAGCATAGTTGCCTATCTTAAGCTCTTTTTTATTATTATATTTTTGGCGCCAAAAAATTAAGCATTTATTCTTACGTAGCGCCACTACAGCTATTCTATAGACTAATTATTTATCGATAGCTTTATAGCAAAAACCACAAGAACAGAGACTAAGATTTTAAGACTCTAAAAACCCTACTTACATCGTCATTTTTACTCAAGCTAAGTCTTACGATGCTATTTTCCAAAGCAGTCAAAGCATGAGTGACGTTTGGCTCGAGCGTAATCATGTCTAGTGTATCCAAGATAACACTATTTTCTCCAACGCTGAAATCTATCTTGCCGCTTAAAACCTGAACCATGATAGCGCCAGGAGCCTTATGTTCCTTCATTTGAGCGCCTTTTTCTAAATTTATGCGTATTTCTTTACTGTTCGGCCCATCAAAAAGCTTAGCTATAGTAACGCCGTTAAATACATTATTTTGCCATACGATTTTTTCCATTTACAACCTTTATTATAAAATAATAACAGTATTGTAACTATAATTTTAGATAAAAGAATTGATTTTAATTAAGCTAATTTTGAAATTTAAAAAAAGGGAGAGCAAAAGCCTAAAACTAGACTTTTGCAAAGAGCAAAATTATTTTTTAAGCTCTTTAATGCGAGCGGCTTTACCACGTCTATCGCGTAGATAAAATAGCTTAGCGCGGCGAACGCGACCTTGTCTTAGAACAGTTATACTCTCTAGGCTTTCGCTATAGATAGGGAAAATTCTCTCTACGCCTACGCTATTTGCACCGATTTTTCTGATGATAAATGTTTCGCCAGTTCCGCTTCCGCGTCTTGCTATACAGATACCTTCAAAATTTTGGATCCTCGTTTTATCACCCTCTTTAATGCGGATAGCTATACGCAAAGTATCTCCAGCGCGAAAATCAGGCACAGACTTTTGGGCTATTTGAGTTTGTTCAAACGCCTCAATATACTTGTTTCTCATATTTTTTCCTTAGTCGGCGGCTCCAAATTTCGGTATAAATCCGGACGAAAAAACCTAGTTTTTAAGAACGCCATATTATTTTTCAAAGCTCTGATTTTAGCATGGTCTCCCTTTAAAAACGCTGAAACCACACCAGAGCCTTTGTAATCACTGGGTTTTGTAAAAGACGGAGCCTCAAGTAAATTCCCTTCAAAACTCTCAACCTCAAGACTTTCATTGTTTCCTAAAACGCCGACTATATTGCGAGAAATCGCATCAGAAATACAAAGCGCCCCCAGCTCGCCACCCGTCATCACAAAGTCGCCAATACAAAAAATTTCATCTGCATATTTTTCAATTATACGCTCGTCTATACCCTCATATCTACCGCAAACTAAGCAAATATGCTCTTTTTTTGCCAAACGTCTAGCGTCGTTTTGAGTAAATTTTTTCCCGGCGGGTGCAAGAAAAATAGTATGGGGGTTTGGCTTATTTTTTAGTAAAAATTTTAAAGTATCATCAATAGGCTGACACGTCATGAGTAACCCTGCGCCGCCTCCAACCATATAGTCATCTACCTTTTTATGCTTATCTAAGCTAAAATTACGAGGATTTAAAAAATCAATCGAAATAAGCTTCTCTTTTTTGGCGCGACCTAAAATACTATCTTCAAAATAAGGCCGTACAAGGCTTTCAAAAAGCGTAACGAAGGTAAATTTCATTAGGAATTTTCCAAAATCAAGATAGCGTTTTTGGTGTAAATTTTTTTATTTTCTACATCTACTTTTTCTATATAAACGTCGATATACGGAATGTAAAAACTTTTTTCCAACCCTTTGGAAATCAAATTTTCATCTGTTTTTACCAAAAAAAGATGATTCGCCCCAACCTCGTCTATATCCTCTACTTCACCCAGCCTTTGATTATTTTCGTAAATTTCGCAACCGATGACATCAAAATAGAAAAATTCACCCTTTTTTAGTTTGCAGTTTTTTCTAGTTTCTTCTTTTGTAGTGTAGATTGTTTTATTTGTGAGAGTTTTTGCGCTGTCTATATCTTCAAAACCGTAAAAAGAGATCGTATCGTTTGCGTGATTGTAGCTTTTTACGACAAGTTCTTTACCGTCTTTATCGCAAAATATAGCATTTTTTTTAAACTGGTTAGGAAAGTCGCCCTTATTATGAAGCTTGACAAATCCCTTTAATCCTACTGTTTTGCCAAGCAATGCGACTTCTACAAGCTCACTCAAGAGGCTTTACCGTAACGCGGTATGATGTCGCATCTTTGGCTTTATAGCCCACGATTACAGTCTTTATCGCGTTTATCATTCTGCCGTCTTTGCCAATAAGTTTACCAGTATCTACTTTATCGGCGTAAATTATCAGCTCGGCAAAATTTTCGCCAAGCTCAACTCGCTCGAGTTTCACTTTTTCAGGAAAATCGGCGATGAGCTTAGCATATTCAAGTAAAAAATTTTCTACCATTTTTAATTATTTGCTAGTTATTTTTGTAACCCTATCGCTAAGTTTCGCACCAACGCCCTTCCAATAAGCCAAGCGCTCAGCGTCAAATTTTACCACCTCAGGCTCAACCATCGGGTTGTAGTAACCGATCGACTCTATCCAGCCTCCGTCTCTTCTTTTTCTGCTATCCGTTACGACTATACGATAAAAAGGTTTTTTCTTGCGTCCCATTCTCGTTAGTCTTACTACTGTTGCCATTATATTTCTCCTTCTGTTTTTTAAATAGGCTTAAATTTAGCCACGCTCGTAGCCAAATTTAAGCCCTTTAATTAGGGCGAGTATTTTTAGCTTGGTTTAGTAAATTTCCAAGCCCCTTTAGGCCTTCTTTACCAGAAAACCTCTTTGCTATTTTCGATGCGTTTTCAAACTGCTTTAAAAAGCGATTTACCTCTACTTGAGATAGCCCAGATCCAGCAGCCAAACGTCTTTTTCGGCTGTTGTTTAGCAGGTCCGGATTCTCGCGCTCTTTTTGCGTCATCGAATTTATCATAGCCTTGATATGCAAAATTTCCTTCGAGTTATCAAGGTCGATATCTTTTATCTGATTTGCCACGCTTGAGAGCCCTGGTATCATACCGATTAGACTTTTCATATTTCCAAGCTTCTTTACGCTTTCCATTTGCGACAAAAAGTCGTTAAAGTTAAACTGTCCTTTTTTAATCTTTTTATTTATTCTTTTTGCTTCTTGCTCGTCTATCACGGCGCTCGTTTTCTCAACCAACGTCGCCAAGTCACCCTCGCCCATTATGCGGCTCACGATACGCTCGGGGATAAAGCTCTCCATATCGCCGACTTTTTCGCCGATACCTACGAATCTAAGCGGTATATTTAGCTGTTTTGCTATGCCGATAGCTACGCCGCCTTTGCTATCCGAGTCAAATTTACTTAGTACCACGCCGCTTATTTTTAGCGCGTCGTTAAACGTACTTGCTGTTTTTACACCGTCTTGTCCGCTCATAGCGTCGGCTACGTAAAAAATTTCATGCGGCTCGAGCACTGATTTGATATCTTTTATCTGCTTCATCAAAGCTTCGTCTATCGCTAGGCGTCCTGCGGTATCGACCAAAAGTACGTCATAAAGCCCGCTTTTTGCTTTAGCTAGCGCTTGCTTAGCTACATTTAGCGGATCGGTTTCGTTTTCTATACTAAAAAGCTCTATCTCGTTTGCTTCGCAAAGCTGACGAAGCTGCTCTACGGCCGCCAAACGCTGCAAATCACACGCCGCGACCAAAACTTTTTTCTTTCTAAGCTTTAGATAATTAGCTAGCTTTATCGTCGTAGTGGTTTTTCCGCTACCTTGCAAGCCAGCCATTAGCACGATCGTAGGAGCTACTGGCGCAAAGACAAAACCTTGATTGCCCGGAGCAGTTAAAACCTTCGTCAAATTTGACTTTATAGCGTCTAAAAACTGCTTTTGGCCTATCCCGCTTTGTTTTAGGTCAGCCTCTATGAGTGCTAGCAATTCTTTGGTAACTTTGTGATGAACATCGGCTTTTAGTAGTGCTTTTTTAAGCACGTCAAGCGCGTTATTTAGCGCTTTTTCATCGTCTACGAAACGAATTTTACTAACGGCTAAACGAAACGACTCGCTGATTTGTTCAAACACATTCTACCTTTTATTTACATTTATAGTTAAAGCGCGTATTTTATTAAATTTAAGCTTTATCGCTCTTTAAATCTCAAAATTTCTTGAAATTTCAAAACCGAGCCTGTTAAAATCGCTGCTCAAATTTGACCTAAATTTATATCCTAAAAGCTCGATTTTATAGGCGTGCAGATACATTCTTGCGGCTTTATTTTTAGCGTATTTTTCATCCCCCACGATCCCGTATCCCGCGTGATTTAGGTGCACTCTGATTTGGTGCGTTCTACCGGTTTTTATCTCGACTTTTACGAGACTTTTTTTGCCCGCAACCATCAATGGTGTCACGTGTGAAAATGCCTCTTTTCCGTTTGGCGAGATTTTAGAAAACGCGCCGCCTCTGTTTTTTAGCGTGATTATAGGTTCGTTTACGCTAAATTCCTCGCTCACGATACCCTTAACCGCCGCGACGTACTCTTTTTTTACGCGGCAGTTTTTAAACTCCTCGATCGCTTTTTTTTGAAATTCCTCGTTTTTTACAAGCAAAAGCACGCCGCTTGTTTCCTTATCAAGTCTGTGAAGTAGCGGAAATTTATAAATTTCGCTCACTTTTTCCGACGTTAAAAATGCCGGTTTATCAACCGCGATCAGGTTTTCATCCTCAAAAATCACGCTTGGACGCGGCAGTTTTTGTACGTTAAATTTAGTTGCCGCGCTCATCATCGCGCGCGCCACGGCGATCCTTTGCCCTTTGGCACTAACCAGCCCAGCGTCGATTAGTTCCTTTGCCTCGTTGTTTGAGATGCCCTCCTGGATCGCCAGCAGTTTATAGGCTTTTTCTTCTTTCATAAATTTTCCTCAATATCTTTTAAAATCTCGCTTGCATCGCCTTTGGCGACTATTTTTGCTTTGGGTAAATTTTGCTTTAAAAGCGAATTTATCTCGTCCGCTTTTGCAAATTTTATACCGTCCACTGCACTATACAAGGCTTTTTGATTAAATATAAACTCCCCGCTTATCACCGCGTTTTCAAACTGCGCCGCCTCAATCGGATTGTGTCCGCCGACGTTTGGTACGAAGCTGCCACCAAGCACGACGACGTCGCTAAATTTGTAAATATTTACCAGCTCGCCCATCGTATCGACCAGCACGCACTGCGCGTCAAAATTTTTAGCTTCGCTAAATTTAGCAAAACTTAGTCCATTTTTTGCGGCAAATTTAACCAAAACCTCGCTCGCCTCGCCAAATCTTTCCGGATGACGCGGAACTAAAATCAGCTTGTCGTTTGCACTCAAATTTAGCTCGCGTAAAATCAGCTCCTCTTCGCCTGCATGAGTGCTAGCTAGCACGATCACGCGCTCTTTTGGTTTGGCGTAAATTTTACTCGGATTTGGTAGAAAGGCTGATTTTATATTACCGCTAACGACGATATTTTTAGCGCCGAGCCGCTGTAAACGCTGTTTATCTAGATCGCTTTGGGCGTAAATTTTATCTATAAATTTAAACAAATATCTGTAAAAAAAGCCAAATTTAAGGTAGCTTTTATAGCTCCTGTCAGAAATCCTGGCGTTTATCAAAATGACGCGCGAGCCCTTAAATTTAGCCCAAAAAACAAGTCCCAGCCAAAGCTCGGCTTCAAAAATAATCGTGATTTTAGTGGGTTTTAGCCAAAACGGTAAAAATATCTCAAACGGCAAAAAGCGCGTATTTGGCGTGATCTTTTTCGCCTCGTCAAAGCCGGTTTTAGTTACGACCGAGACTGCGGCCGCGTCTTTAAATCTACTAACTAGCGGCGCGATAGAACGCACCTCGCCGAAACTGCACGCGTGAAAATGCACGCGCGAGGCGTCAAATTTGGGATTTTTAAACAAAAAAAATCTAGCGGGAATCGAGACTCTGTACTTTTTCTTAAAAGCTAAAATCGCAAGCGGTAAAGCCCCCAAGGCAAACGCCGCGAGGACTAAAACGTAATAAATTATTATCAAATTTAAAGGCTAATTCGCCGCTTCTTTGTATAAAATTCGGCCGCAGTGAGGGCAGGTCACGATATCTTCGCCCTTGATGACGGCAGAATAAGTCTTGTCGTTTATCTGCATAAAGCAGCCGTAGCAGGCCTGCTTTTTGACCGGCACGACGGCGGTGTTGTGCGCCCATTTGCGGATCTTCTCGTAAAAGGTCAAGATTTTTTGATTCATCTCGCCTACTAGCTTATTTTTCTTAGCGTATATTTCGTCTCTTTGTTGCTCGATAGCGCCGACTTCGGCCGAGATTTCGCTCTCGATTTTGGCTAAATTTTCGCTAAGCTCCGCAGCCTTCGCCTCAAGCTCGCTTTTTAGCGCATTTTTGCTATCTATGATTTTTTCTAGTCTTTCGACCTCTTCGTTTGCTGCCTCTAGCTGCTCTTTTGCTAACTCATCTTCTAGCTGAAGCGCTTTTATCTCTTTTTCGGTTTTTGCAGCGCCGCTCTTTTTGGCGACGTCTTTTATTTTCGCGCTAAATTCGGCTATATGCGCGTTTGTTTGAGATTTTTGATTTTTTAGCTCAGTCACGCTCGTAGCCACTTCCTCGATCTGTGCTAAAATCGCCGCCTGCTCGTCCTTGGTCGCTTTTAAAACGCTTTGAACCTTCTCAAGGCGCGGCGTAAAATCGTCGATATCTTTATTGATACTTGAGAGCTCGACTAGCTGTTCTAAATATTTATTCATCTTTTTCCTTTAACTGTATGAAAACGGGTTTTTTGAGTTGGATATTATAGTAGGAATCGGCAAAATTTGCAAATATTTTGCAAGCGACTCCCCAAAATACCGCTCGCTCTCAAAGTGCCCGATGTCTAGCATAGTAAGATTATTTTGCGCGGCGCTCATGGCTTGATGGTACTTCAGATCCCCGGTTAAAAACACATCCGCTTTGACGCCATCTATCAAATCTCCGCCGCTTCCCGTGCAAAATGCAAGGCGTTTTATAGGCGCATTGCGGTCAAATTTTCGCCCCTTACAAACCCTTAAATGGCTCAAATTTAGCTTTGTTTTTACCATCTCGTAAAGCTCGCCAAAGCTCAAATTTACATCCGCATAAAGCAAAAATCCATCGCGCTCCTTTGGCGTAAAGCCCAAAATTTCGCTTAGTACGTATTCGTTTAGATGGCTTAGATCATAGTTCGTATGCATCGCGATTAGGCTTAAATTTTTAGCTACCATCTTTGCGATTAGGCTGCTTGGATACTTGTCCAAATTTAGCGATTTTAGCCCTTTAAAAATGAGCGGATGATGCGTGATGATGAGCGAGTTTGGCTGCACCTCGTCTAAAAGCTCATCATCGACGTCAAGGCTAAGATAAACGCGTTCCACGCCCGTCTCAAAGGAGCCCACGAGCAGTCCGCTGTTATCCCATTCCTCTTGACTCGCAAACGGACTAATCTCGTCTAAAATTTTATAAATTTCGCCAATTTTCATCAAATTTTATTCGCCCTTCGCACCGTTTTGGGATGCGGCGTCGATGCTAGCCTTGTACGTTAGCGCACACTCTTTGGCTAGCTCGCGGATTTTTAGGATGTAGTCTTGCCTTTGCGTTACGCTGATCGCTCCGCGAGCATCAAGGACGTTAAACGTATGCGCCGCCAGCATGCAGTAGTCATACGCCGGTAGCGAAATTTTAGCCTCCAAGCAGCGTTTGCACTCGCCAAATGCATTTTCGAACTGGCGAAACAGCATATCTACATCCGCGATTTCAAAGTTATATTTGCTCCACTCAAATTCGCCCTGCTTGTGCACGTCGGCGTAGGTAACGATGTTGCCGCCTCTATCGTCCCAAACGATGTCATAGACGCTATTTACGTCTTGTAGATACATAGCTAAGCGCTCGAGGCCGTAGGTGATCTCGGCAGAAACCAGCCCGCACGCGATGCCGCCAACTTGCTGGAAATACGTAAACTGCGTCACCTCCATGCCGTCTAGCCAGACCTCCCAGCCTAGCCCCCAAGCGCCCAGCGTCGGGCTCTCCCAGTTATCCTCGACGAAGCGAATGTCATGATTTTTCAAATTTAACCCGAGCTTTTCAAGGCTTTTTAGATAAAGCTCCTGTATATTTTCCGGGCTTGGTTTTATGAGAACCTGAAACTGATAATATGCACCCAGGCGGTTTGGGTTTTCTCCGTATCTACCGTCGGTTGGGCGGCGAGAAGGTGCTACGTACGCAGTCGCCCACGGCTTTGGCCCGAGGCTCCTTAAAAAAGTCGCCTGATGATAGGTGCCCGCACCCGCAGGCATATCGTAGGGCTGTAGTATCACGCAACCCTGCTCGCGCCAGTAGTTTTGCAACGTCAAAATAATCTCTGAAAACGTCATTTTTCTTCCTTTTTAAAATTTTATTTTAGATAATGTATAACCGCACCCGGCCCCAAAGGTAGGTCAAAAGCATACCAAACCGACATCAGCGCCGCCCATGAGAGTAAAAACGCGACCGTGTAAGGCAGCATAATCGAGACTACCGAGCCGATTTTCAGCCCCTTGTCGTAGCGCTGCATAAACGCCACTATCAGCACGAAAAACGGCATCAAAGGCGTGATGATATTTGTCGTCGAGTCGCCTATCCTAAACGCAGCCTGCGTTAGCTCGGGAGAGAGGCCTAGATTCATAAACATAGGCACGAAAATAGGCGCCATCATCGCCCATTTAGCCGAATCCACGGCGATAAATAAATTTATAAACGCGATCACGACTATAAAAACGATAATGAGGCTAAGTCCCGTTAGTCCAATATCTTTTAAGAAAACCGAGCCCTTTATCGACAGCACCAGCCCGATGTTTGAGGCGTTAAAGAGATAGGTAAACTGAGCCGCGAAAAATATCAAAACCAAAAACCCAGACAGCTCGGCGACGGCTTGTTCCATAAATTTGACCGCGTCGCCGCTGTTTTTTATCGTCCCCGCTCCAGCTCCGTATGCTGCGCCCGCCACTATAAAAAACAGCATCATAAAAATGATGATAGAGTGCATGAAAACGGACTTCGTAAAGCTCTCGCCCTCTTTTGCGCCAAAGAGCGAATTTGACGGTAGAAGCGCCGCCAACAAAAGGACCGCGAAAACAACCGTCGCGATGAGTGCAAATTTTAGCCCGCGTTTTTGCTCCGCGCTGATCTGGTCGCGCTCACCCAAATTTAACGCGCCCTCAAAGCTAAATTTACCCAGCCTAGGCTCGACGACCCTATCGGTCACGAAAGAGCCCACGATCACGATCAAAAAGGTAGAAGCTATCATAAAGTACCAATTTGCCGTAGCCAAAACGACATAGTCGGGATTTAGCACGCTAGCTGCCTGCGTAGAAAACGCCGCAAACATCGGATCGTTCGTGCCGATTAGCAGATTTGCCGACCAGCCACCGCTAACGCCCGCAAAAGCCGCCGCCAGCCCCGCGATAGGATGGCGTCCAAAGCCCGCAAACAAAATAGCCCCGAGCGGTATCAGTACGACGTAGCCGACTGAGGAGGCGACATTTGACATTACGCCCAAAAAGATCACGATAGGAGTTACCCATTTTTTAGACGATTTTAGAGCGATTTTTTTAACCAGCGCCGATAAAAGCCCGGCCTTATCCGCCACGCCGATACCTAAAATGATCGCAAAAACCACGCCAAGAGGATAAAAACCGGTGAAGTTTTTAAGCACGGATGAAACAAAGGTCCTGATACTATCAGCTGAGAGCAAATTTACGACGTTTGCGCTTAGTTGCGAGATCTGACCGTCTTTGATAGCCTGATAGCTAACTCCGACGCCAAGCCTCTCTAGCACAAACGACAGCAAAATCGTAATAACCGAAAGATAGACGAAAAGCATGGTGGGATTAGGCAGCTTGTTGCCGAATTTTTCGATAAAGCTTAAGATCGATCCGCTATTTTTGTTGTCCATTTTGTCCTAATCTAAAACCGAGATATAAATTCTTATACCGTCGCTACCGTAAAGCTCAAAGTCCGTTTCGTAGGCTCTTTTTAGCTTTGAGCCTTCAAAATATTTCCAAATTTCTCCCCAAAATTTTGCTACGTTTTGCGGCTCGTTTGGAAAGCTAAAAACGGCGTATTTGCCGCTTTTTATCTCTAAAATTTCGCCGCAGCAGCAAAGCGACTTCGTACCGATAAATATATCATAAAGCCCATTTGCACCGTTTTCGTAACTACAATAAACGCCGTAAATTTCGCTTTTACCGTCATAAAATTCTTTTGTAAATTTAGCCCACAAAGCCGGGATTTTACCGTCGCCGTTTATCTCGTCGGCATTTTTGGTGCGAGTTCTTAGTCCGTAAACTTTAAAACCATCTACTGCTAAAATTTCCACCACTACTCCTTGTCGCCTTTAAAATTTTCAACCGCTTTGTTCCACATAAGTTTGTATTTTCGCTTTAAAAACTCGACTTCATCTTGCGAATTTTTTAGCTGCTTCGTGAGCGTCTCGACTGTTTTTCTATCCTCGTCGTAAAGCTCTTGCATCGAGATTAGCGCCTCTTTTAAAAATTTATTTTCGTTGCGCAGGGTCTCTAGCGTCTCGTCTTTGGCATCTAGCACCTTTTCGTGTAAATTTAATATCGTGCCGATCGTCTTTTCCACGAAGCTAAAGCCATCCGCGCCGATCTGGGGCGCAGGTACGGCCACGACGCTAGGCACCACGCTCATCGTGCCCTGGCTAGCCTCTATGAGGATCTGGCCGCCCTCTTCTTTCGTGTTTAGCACGCCGCGATTTATCATCCCCTCGATCACCTCGCGCTCTAGGTGCACGAGCTTGCAAAATTCGTCTATACTTAAGTATGTCTGCATCTTTGCTCCTTTAGGCGAGTAAAACTTCCACCTTTGCCGAGTCTTCCTCTACTTGCTTGGCTTTGGCTGCTCGGTCGGCTTTTAAAGCCTCGTCTAGATTTTGGTCGTTTAGGGCTAAAATTTGTAGCGCCAGATAGGCTGCATTTACCGCGCCGGCCTTGCCGATCGCGACTGTACCCACAGGCATGCCGCCGGGCATCTGCACGGTGGAGTATAGGGCGTCCACGCCGCTAAGCGCGGAGCCTGCCATCGGTATGCCGATCACCGGGCGAGTGGTGTTTGCTGCGATAGCGCCCGCTAGATGCGCCGCCATGCCGGCTGCCGCGATAAATACCTGAGCGCCTTTTTCCTCGGCTGCGGCGACGTATTCGCTCGTTCGCTTCGGGCTTCTGTGCGCGGAGCTAATAATCAGCTCGTAAGGGACGTTAAATTTTTCAAGCGTTTTCGCCGCCTCGCTAACTACGTCGTAGTCGCTTTTGCTTCCCATTATTATAGATACGAATTTCATTTTATTTCCTCTCTTAAAAAGCTAAATTTAGGCAGCCTCTCGCCCAAATTTACTTCGTTTTCGTTGCCGCTGTGGATTTCCGCTATTTCCTTGCCTTTTTTGGTTACGAGCTTTTTAAATTTGATAAATTTCTTGCCGTCGCGACCGAAAATTTGCGATATTTCGCTCTCGCACTCATCTATCTGAGCGCCCAGGGGAGCCACTATCTCATACTCATTGCCTGGGAAAATTTTATACTTGCATTTAAAAAACTCGCCGTCTAAAGTCAAAGCGTTTACCTGATGTGTGCCCTCCTCTAGGCTACTAGCGTGATTTTGCGTATCAGCCTTTTCAAACGGACGATTTACCAGGTAGCCGTCGGTAAAGCCGCGATTTTTTAGCGTATTTAGCTCATCGGCGTAAATTTGCGCGTCAAATTTGCCCGCCGATGCGTCGTCAACGGCCATGCGGTAGGCTCTAGTTGCACAGGCTGCATAGTATTCGCTTTTCGTACGGCCTTCGATTTTTAGGCTATCGACCGCGCCGCTTTCGATGATGTCTTTGATGTGTGCGGATAAATTTAAATCCTTCGAGTTCATCACGTGCGTGCCGCCTTCGTCCTCTTCTAGGCGAAACAGCGTTCCGCTTTCGGGATTTTTGGCGTAGAGTTCGTATTTAAACCTGCAGTCGTTGGCGCAGCTGCCGCGGTTTGATTGGCGGCCGCTTTGCACTGCGCTAACCAAACAGCGCCCCGAGTATGCAAAGCACATCGAACCGTGTACAAAAATTTCGATATCTAACGTCGGGATTTGCTCTTTTATTTTTATGACGTCTTTTAGGCTCATTTCGCGCGCTACGACGATGCGTTTCGCACCCATTTCGTGGTAGATTTTGGCGTCAAGCGCATTCATGACGTTTGCCTGCGTCGAGAGGTGGATCTCGATGTCCGGGGCTATCTCTTTTGCCAGGCTCATGACGCCAGGAGTCGCGATGATAAAGGCATCGGGCTTCATCGCCGATATCGTTTGCAGGTGGCGTTTTAGCGGCTCTATTTGCGAATTAAAAGGAAACGCGTTTACCGTCGCATAAAATTTCTTGCCCTTAGCATGCGTGTATTCGATGGCTTCTTTAAAGCTTTCTAGGTTAAATTCGCGAGCCGAACGGGTGCGAAGCGAAAAGCTCGCCACCGATGCGTAAACTGCGTCTGCGCCGTACTCTAGAGCGATTTTTAGCTTGGTTAAATTTCCTGCTGGGGATAAAAGCTCGGGCTTTTTCACTTTTTACCCAAGCTTTCGATTAGAGCCTCGATATCGTCGTTGCTGACGAGATTTTCAGTGTGCGTATCGCCCGCGATATGTACGGCCGAGGCCACGCGCTTCTCGTCGTCGATCTTGCCCTCAAACAGGCTGCTCATATACTTGCTAAGCGCGCGCATGACGTTAATTACGCGCTCGATCTTTTGTCGGTGGATGTCTTGATACTGCATCATATCCATAGCCATCATTATCTCGTCCTCGGCCATTCTTACGTTATCTAGCGTCGTTTCTGCAGAGCTTTTTAGGGCGTTATTTTTCTCTAGCGCTTCGGCAAAAGCGGCGATATTTGGGAATTTGTCGTGCAGTTTGGTAAAAATTTCGATATTAGCCTCTATACCGCTGATAATCTCGCTAAGCCCGTTCTCCGCGTCCATAGAAAAGTTATTGATCGCGTCAAGCTTGTCAAACATCTGCGTAGCTTTTTCCTCGCTATCCTTTGTGACGTCGTCTAGCTGATGAACCATCTTGTGATCATCCGTCGGTGGCGGCGGAGGCCAAGGCATATTTGAGGATACTTTGTAGTCGCCGTCAAATTTAACGTCATCATCTTTGCGCTCCACTACTTCTTTGTCGGCAGCATTTAGGTCTAAATTTTCATCTCCGCTAGCTTGCGCGTCGCTCTCGTCTGCAGCGACGACGTCATCCAGATCGCCCGCCATCAAGGCGTCAAGTTCTTCTTGCGTCATAAAAACTCCTATTTAAATTTGGGCTGATTATATAGAAAATTAACGAAATATAAGTTTAAAAACCCAAACTTTATCCTTAAATTTATCAAATTTTAGGTAGCATTTGCAAAATATTTAAGGATAAAAATGAGAGTCGATTTACACAACCACACGCCGCTTTGCAAACACGCCGTAGATGAGCCCAGACAGTACGTTTTAAGCGCGATAAATTCGGGCTGCGAGTATTTTGGTTTTAGCGATCACGCGCCGATGAAATTTGACGAAGCGTACCGCATGGAGTTTTCACAGATGGAGTTTTACGAGAGCGAAATCTTGCGCCTCAGAGACGAATTTGACGGACAGATCAAAATCCTGCTCGGCTACGAAGTCGATTTTTTAGAGGGCTTTATGGACGAGCGGGTTTTAGCGCGCAAGGTTGATTACCTCATCGGTTCGGTGCATTTTTTGGGCGGCTGGGGCTTTGATAATCCCGAATTTATCGGCGAATATAAAAAGCGCGACATAGATCAAATTTGGCGGGATTATTTTTACTGCGTAGAAAAGATGGCAAAGTCGGGCAAATTTGACATAGTCGGGCATTTGGATTTGCTAAAGGTATTTAAATTTATGCCGACAACCGACGTTAGACTCCTCGCCAAAGACGCAATCGAGGCTATAAAAAAGGCAAATTTGACGGTGGAGATAAATGCGGCCGGCTTTAGAAAACCGATCGGCGAGCAGTATCCGAGCGTAAATTTGCTAGAAATGATCGCCGAAAAAGACATACCTATCACGTTTGGCTCGGACGCGCACGCAAAAGACCAAGTCGGTCTAAACGGCGAAAAATGCGAGCAAATCGCCAGAAATTTGGGCTTTAGCAAGTGTGCGGTATTTCAAAACCGCGATAGAGAATTTGTAAAATTTTAGATCGGGTAGAAAAAATTATTTAAATTAATCTTAAAAGTAAAATTTTATGATAAAATTACGAAATCAATAAACACAGGAGCGAAAAATGGGAAAATTCGTAAAAAGCGTCGATCATTTTTTTGATTTTTGCAAAGAACACGAGGTCAAATTCGTGGATTTTAGATTTACCGATATGAACGGCGCTTGGCACAGCATATCTTATAACATAAAATTCGTCGAAAAAGATCATTTCGTAAACGGCATACCGATGGACGCGAGTTCGCTAGGAGGATGGCAACCGATCGAAAGAAGCGACATGCTGATGTGCCCTGAGGCGACCAGCGCCTTTTTAGATCCTTTCACCGCTGACGTTACGGTCGTGGTTTTTGCCGATATTTACGACATTTACAAGGGTCAAATTTACGAAAAGTGCCCGCGCTCGATAGCCAAAAAAGCCATGGCCTACGTAAAAGAGAGCGGCATGGGCGACGTGGCGTATTTTGGGCCGGAAAATGAGTTTTTTATATTTGATAACGTAAAAATAGTAGACAGCCCAAACTGCGCGATGTTTGAAGTAGATAGCGAAGAAGGCGAGTGGAACGACGCTAGAGACTTTAAAGATAGCTACAACACCGGTCACCGCCCAAGAAGAAAAGGTGGCTATCTGATGACGCAACCGACCGATAGCATGGTCGATCTGCGTGCCGAGATGATGCAGGTTTTAGAACAAGTTGGCCTCGAAGTCATGCTAGGACACCACGAGGTCGCGCAAGGTCAAGGCGAGCTTGGCGTTAAATTTGGTACGCTTCTCGAGGCCGCCGACAACGTACAAATTTACAAATACGTCGTCAAAATGGTCGCTCACCTAAACGGAAAAACTGCGACGTTTATGCCAAAACCGCTCTACGGCGACAACGGCAGCGGCATGCACGTGCATCAGTCGGTGTGGAAAGACGGCAAAAACTTGTTCTACGGCGAGGGAAAATACGCAAATTTAAGTGATTTTGCGCGCTGGTACATCGGCGGAATCCTAAAGCACGCAAGGAGCGTAGCGGCGTTTACAAACCCGAGCACAAACAGCTACAAACGCCTAATACCGGGCTTTGAAGCGCCGTCAATCCTGACATACTCTAGCCAAAACCGCTCTGCCTCGATCCGTATCCCGTACGGCTCGGGAGAAAAATCAGTCCGCGCCGAAATGCGTTTCCCCGACGGTACGGCAAACCCGTATTTAGCCTTTTCAGCGATGCTGATGGCTGGACTTGACGGCGTAAAATACAAGATGGAACCGGTCGGTCCGATGGATGAAAATTTATTTAAACTCACGCTTGACGAGATCCGCGAGCGCGGTATCGAGCAGCTTCCTCACACGTTAAGAGGCAGCCTAGAGGCGCTAATTCGCGACAACGAATACCTGCGTCCGATCATGACTCCGACGTTTATAAACGCGTATCAGCATTATAAATTTGAGAGTCAAGTATGGCCGTACGAAGCACGCCCTACTCCGTATGAGTTTAAGACTTGCTTTTCTTGCTAAATTTAAGGGGCTATAAAATCCCCTTTTAGTTTTTCAGTCAAATTTTGACCTTTTTAAATTTTGGGCCAAATTTGACTTTTTATGCGTTTTTGACGAATGCAAAATTTGTCAAAATAAATCAAATTTGAGGCTAAATTTGAAAAACAGCGGCTTTTTGTCTTGACAAATCAGCCTTTTTTATATATAATCACGTTTCGTTTTTTGAAAAATGTCTTGTTAGCTCAGTCGGTAGAGCATTTCACTTTTAATGAAGGGGTCGCTGGT
>CALCKS010000171.1 GCA_937965895.1 uncultured Campylobacter sp. | reverse complement strand
TCCGCGCCGTCAAGGGCCGGAATAATGCCGTTTTTGATCTTGTAACTTCCTCTAAAATTAGCGATCGTAAAGGACTTATCTACATAAAAATACTCCCTCCCGCGTGCAAAATATGAAGCGGGTTTGGAGTGAGGTTTGAAATAGTGGCTTACCTCAAAGCCTAAATTTAGATCGTGCAGAGGCGAGTAGGAGGCGTGTACGCTTAGCTTTTTGGCGTGGTTATTGATGTTTTCGTGCGTCTTTTTATTGTAAATTCTAAGTCGCTCGAAGCTCGCGCCGAAATCAAAGTCCTGCGTTTGGTAGTTTGAGCTTAGCTCAAAACCATGCCTTTTGGCTTGATCGATATTTTGATACTGTCCGTATTGTTGCGAAAAGCCGCCCGGCGGTACGCCAAGATGCGGTAGCGGCTTAACGTCAATCATATCTTTGATATTGCCGTTAAAATAGATAAATTTCATATCGAAGTGATCGTCCGTAAAAATTTCATCCTGTTTAAAACTAAATCCGACCTCGTACTCTTTGACGATCTCGGGCTTTAGATCGGGGTTTGGGATGTAATAATACATTCGGTTTATCGGCCCTGATTGCGATGTCTCATGCGGAGTAGGCGCGCGGAAACTCTCGCTGTATCCCGCTAAAAGCGTAAATTTATCAAAGAGCGTATAGGCAATCGCCGCGCGCGGAGAAAATCTCGAATCTTTAAATTTAGCCGATCTGCCTTTGATGTCGCGATCGAATCTATCGTATCTACCGCCTAAGGTAAGCTCCAAATCATCGTGCAAGCGGATCAAATCCTGCGCGAAAAGCCCGTAGCTATTGTATTCGTTCGGAAAGGAGGCGAAATCTCTTAACGCTCCATTTTGGATAAAGATCGCATCCTCTTGCCTATTTTCGTAATCGCCGCCGAAAGCGAAGCTATGATTTAAAAAGCCCGTATCAAATTCCGAGATATTTTTGATCTCTAGTCCCTTACGATCGTCTTTGTTCGTGTAGCTGCCGGTATCTGCGCCGTCGATATAGCCGCGTTTATACTCGGCTCTGCTTTTGTAGGCCTTAAAAGACATATCCACTAGCGGGCTTTGCGGCGTAAAGCTCCAATCAAAAACGTAATCTCTCTGGCTTAAATTTCCGCTTACGAAGAGATCTGCATCATTTTGCCATAGTGTCTGCCACATCGTGTGTAAATTTTCGTCGTAATCAAAGGCGCTGAAGCTTATGCGGTGATCGTCCAAATTCGCGCCGATCTTAAAAAATCCAGTATCGATATGCTCGTTATTAAAGCTCTTGTCGTAGTCCAGGGCGTAGTGCGTGCCGCCGTCTGCGAACTTAACGTTGCCGTAGCTTGCGCGCTTGCCGTAGAGTAAAACGTCGATCGGAATCTCCTCGCCCTTGCCGTAGACCGCGCCGCGCGTGCTATGCATATTGTTTGATTCAAGCCTCTGTCCTAGCATCAAGCCTACGCTTTTGCCCTCGCTTAGATAATCGCTCGCGCTTTTGGTTTGCATATTTACGATACCGCCGATCGCGCCCGAGCCGTGCAGCACGGACGAGGCGCCCTTTATAACCTCGACGCGCTTTAGGATGTCGCTATCGGTGCGGAAGGATGAGATCATATTGGAGTAAATTCCCACGCTCCTGCGCACGCCGTCTTGTTTGATGATGACGCGCTCGTCGCTTTGATATCCGAATCCGCGGATCTGAAACTGCCTGCCGATCTGTCGCCCCATATCCATACTGCCGTCGACGCCCGGTATCTGCATGATCGAATCGATCACGTTGGTTTTGGCTTTCATATCCTTGGGGGTTAAAATTCCGGCCGAGCCCGCGTATTTTAGGTTATCGACCGCGCTTACCGTCGCTTGCACGACGATTTGGCCTAGATCCTGCGACTTCGTGGCGTTGTTCTCGGCCGCATTCGCTCCGCCTATCGCGCCTATTGCAAGCGGCACCAATAAAATTCGCTTTTTCATACCCGCCCTTTAAAATAAAATTGAAATGCATTATTATATATCCGCATACTTAAATAAGGTTGAAATTTAATTTCAAAAATATTTGAAATTTGTTTTTATTGGCGGCAAGCATTGTGCTCCGTCTAAGCCGTTTCCGCGTTTTGGCTACGTCATGCCTACACTCTATTTGCGCCGTTTCTGTCCCCCTCAACTCTGCTCTGCCTGTATCCGTTTGTATCGCGTTTCATCTGACCGCCTCTG
>CALCKS010000170.1 GCA_937965895.1 uncultured Campylobacter sp. | reverse complement strand
GCGATAAAAAGGGCGAGATCTGCCTAAACGGCGCGGCCGCGCGCAAAGTCTGCGTCGGCGACATCGTCATCATCGTAGCCTATGCTCAGATGAGCGCCAAAAAAGCGAGAGATTTTGAGCCAAAAATCGTACAGGTAAACGCGCAAAACGAGATCGTAAAATAGCATGGTGTCGCGCCTCGAGGAACTTTTCGCCTCGCCGCATCACTACGAAAAATATAAAGCGCAGCTGGGTAAAATAGCTTAGTTTGCTTCGGCTTTATGAGGGACGTAAAATGGCGCAAGACCTTTTTGGCGATCTGCGCCAAAGGCTCGCCCGCGAGGCAGTGCGAGATCTATGAAATCTTTGGCTCCTGCGTAAACGAGATCAGATTCGCCCTGCCCGCGGCAGAGTACGCGCAAGGCATTTGCGACGGCTACATCTCGCAGAGCCTCAGGGCGGGCGAAAAGCTCACTCTGAGGCCGAGATAGAATACATAGAATTTGCGAAATTTTACGACTTCGTAAGCCGCGGCGCGCTGCTACCGCCTGAGCACAAAAGCCAGGGCCTTGATGCCATAGCGCGCTATTTAGAGCGCCTCGGTAAATTTGAGATGGAGCCTGGCGAGCAAAGTTTAGAAATTTACGGCCACAAACGCTAGATTTTATACTGAATTTCTTTTGACCTGGTTAAATTTGCCTTATGCGACGCCTGGTAAAATTTGGGCAAAGCACGCGGCAGATATTTTGCAAACGAGCGAATTATTCAAAATTTTGCCAGCTTTTGGCGTTAAATTTGCCGCGGTCGGTAAAATTTGGCGAAAATGGGCAAAACTTGCGCCTAAATTTAAAAGGATTCGCAAAATGATAGCGATTTATTTTGCTCTACGGGCAACACGAAGTATTGCGTGTAGAGATTTATAGAGCATCTGGGCGGCGATATCCCCGCGGTTTGACCCAGGACGAGGCCCATGGCGAGCTGCTAAGGCGCCATGACGACGTCATTCTCGCCTATCCCGTTTACTTTAGCGACCTGCCGCAGATCGTGCGCGAGTTCATTTGCAAAAACAGCGCGAATTTCCGCGGCAAAAACGTCTTTATCATCGCTACGATGGAGAT
>CALCKS010000169.1 GCA_937965895.1 uncultured Campylobacter sp. | reverse complement strand
CTTCCTCTCCCAAAGAAAAGAGAAAGGCGGATATAAAAGGGAGCTCTTTTGCTTCAGCTTTGCCTCGCAACTGCAAAGCAGAGCGTAATTCAAGCCCCTTCCCACATAACAAGAAAGTAAAAGTTGAAAGTCGTTTTATCAAATTTTAAATTTACTGTCCAAATTTAATGAATCAAATCAACAAAAAATCAAAATTTAGATCAAGATTTTTGATTTAAATCTTGGGTATAATTATCAAAAATAAGTTGAGGTAAGCTCGAATTTGCCTCGAGTAAATTTAGCATTTTTGCGGTGCGGGTCTGGACGGGTCAAATTTAGCTATTAAATTTTACGATCAAATTTAACGCCTGGGGGCGAGCCGCAAAGCGAAACGAAATAAAATTTAAAATCTTAATACAAGGAGAAAGTTATGAACAGACGAGGATTTTTAGGACTCGGCGCGGCGCTGGGCGCTACGACGATGGCTCCTAGCCTTTTTGCGAAGGAAAACTTTACGATGTGGGGCGCGCCTGCGATCCCTAGCGTGATAATGGCCGTAGCAAGTATGCAAGGCGAGCTAGCTAAGACGCACGACGTGAAACTGCGCATCTGGAACACTCCGGACGTCCTGCGCGCGGGCGTGGCTAGCGGCGATATCAAGGTCACTATGTCGCCCTCAAACGTTGCTGCAAACCTGCGAAACCAGGGGTTAAATTTCGCGATGTTAAATTTGCTCACGCTAGGCGTCATGAACGCGATGATAAAGGACGAGAGCATCAAGACGCTAGAGGACTTCGTCGGCAAAAAAATCATAATGCCGTTTAAAAACGATATGCCCGATCTTGTGCTACGCGCGCTTTGCAAGAAACGCGGCATAGACGCGAGCAAGCTTGACATCACGTACACCCAGACTCCGCCTGAAGCGGTTGGGCTGTTTATCCAAAAGAACTACGACGTGCTTATCGTGCCGCAGCCTCTTAGCGAGGCGACGATTTTGCGCGGTAAAAAAGCGGGCGTAGCCGTGCATTACGGGCTTGATTTTCCTAAAACTTGGGGCGAGAGCTTTAATGCCAAGCCATACATCCCGATGGCGGGCATCATCGTAAACGTGGACTACTACGAGGCAAATCGCACGCTTTTTGAGACGCTGCACGCCGATCTAACGAACGCGCTAAAATGGATACTGGAAAACAAACAAAGCGCGGCTAAAATCGGCGCCGAGTATCTGCCGGCTCCAGAGCCTGCGCTGGCCGGGGCTTTTGATAAGGCAAATTTGACTGTAACAAAAGCGCATGAGTTGCAAGACGACGTGATGGCATTTTTTGAGCAAATTTTCGAGTTTAATCCAAAGTTGCTCGGCGGTAAAATGCCTGATAAGAGCCTATTTTTATGATACTTATAGATAACGTCAAAAAAAACCGCGGCGCGTTTTTAAAGGTTGCAGACTACCTTTGGGGCGGCCTTAGCGGCCTTGCGACGATCGCGCTTATCATCGCGCTTTGGCAGATCGGCAGCGAGCTGGGAGGAGAGTTTTTGCTCCCGGCTCCGCAGGCCGTTTTCGTGCGGGCGTACGAGCTTTTGGCGGACTATAAAAACAGCGAGATAAACATCACTCTCGTGCGCTCGCTAGTCGGAGTCGGCACGGCCTGTGCCATCGGTATCACGCTGGGGCTGGTTGCGGGCGCGTATAAAAGCTTTGCTGCGTTTTTAAAGCCGGTTATCACTACGCTGCTTTCTATGCCGCCTATTATTTGGATCGTTTTAGCTATATTTTGGTTCGGGTTTGGAAACGCGAGCACTATTTTTACGATCATTATCACGGTTTTGCCGCTAACCTTTGCTAGCTCGATGGTCGGCATGATGAGCGTTAGCGAGGAGCTAAAGGAGATGTTTGACGCCTATAAACTGGGCATTTGGAAAAAGATTCGCCACCTATACGTTCCGCACCTAACTAGCCACATCATCAGCTCTCTAAGCGTCGCTGTGGGCATGGGCGTAAAGATCGTCATCATGGGCGAGCTGTTAGGCGCAAACGACGGTATGGGCGCAAAGATCGCGAGCGCGCGCGTGATGCTAGACACCACCGAAGTGATGGCCTACGTCGTGCTTACTATCGCTATCATTATGCTTTTTGAGTATCTGGTTATCGAGCCGCTAAAGATCACGCTAATGCCGTGGAAAAGGTAGTTTGCCATGCTGGAACTTCAAAATTTAGAATACGAAATTTTACGCGACAAGGTCGTGCGCGACTTTAGCTTAAAGGTCGGTGCGGGCGAAGTAGTGACGCTCTTTGGCGCGAGCGGCTGCGGTAAAACCACGATCCTGCGCCTGATCTCGGGCCTCATAGATCCCCGCAAGGGAAAAATAATCAATAAATTTAACAAAACGACCTATCTCTTTCAGGAAAATCGCCTGCTGGAGTGGAAAAATGCGCTCGAAAACGTACTGCTCGTGATGGACGAGCCTAATGAAAAGGCCGTGCTGGAGCTCTTTGCCAGGCTTGGACTAACGGAAAAAGACGCGCTAAAATACCCTGACGAGCTAAGCGGCGGCATGCGTCAAAGGGTTGCTTTCGTGCGGGCGATCGTGACAAAGCCTGATTTACTGCTGATGGACGAGCCGTTTTCGGGGCTTGATTATGATATGAAAGAAATCCTGATAGACATCGTCACGCGCCGAGTCGAGGAGGGTATGAGCGTGGTGCTGGTAACTCACGATAGGATGGAGGCGGCTAGGATGTCGAGTAAAATTTGCTTTTTAGCCAGCAAGGGCGCGGTGATCGAGCGCGAGCTGGAGCTTGACCTTGCCTTTTCGCAGCGAGATTTTGCCTACGCTAGCGGCGTGATAGACGAAAATTTTAAAGGAAAAATCTATTATGATTAACGACTTTTTTACTCATCCGATGAGAATTTTTTTCCTTACGAGCGCGGTTTGTGTAGTGCTGGGCGGGGCGATATTTTTTACGCCCGTGGATTTTATTAGCTGGCACAAATTTATCTTTTTGCACCTTGTTGCAGCCCTTGCGTATGCAGGATTTTTGCTAACGGGACTAACTGATTGGACGAACTTTGGCGGAGGGCTTAAAAAGCACGCCTACGTTATGTTTTCGTTTTTTGCGGCGAGTTTTGTTAGCGCATTTTTTAGCCTGTTTGCGGCGCACTTTTTTATGGCGCTTTTTTGGGCGTATCTGGCAGGGCTTTGCGTTTATATGATCTGGCTCGACCGTAACGACGATCAGCTTGGCGTTTTAGCATTTTTACTCGGCATTTTGGGCTTTGAGATTTACTATCTGCTTAGCGGCGAGGAGAGATTTTTAAATTTACAAATTCATCTGCACGTTATCGCGATTTTGCTCGTATCTTTTCGCGTTAGCGTGGTGCTTGGCAAGGAGGCGCTAAACCGTGAGCCTGGCATGCAAGACGCGGCCTTCGTGCCAAATTTCGTTTATAAAAACATCGCTATCGTTAACGTTTGCGCGTTTTTGTTAGTTAGCTTGTTTTTTGAAGGCAGTAAGGCGGTAAATTTCGCCGCGATAGCCTGCGGTAGCGCGATTTTAGCCAAGCTAAAAGAGTGGCACTACAAGGAGCTTTTGCGCCATAGTTTTGTGATTTATTACTACCTGATGCAGCTTTTGCTAGCCGCGGCGTATGTTCTTTACGGCGCGAGCGGGATTTTGGGCCTAGGGCTGGAGACAAACATGCTGCACGTCATAGCGCTAAACGGCATTATTTTTAGCATTATGCTTATCTTTAATATCGCAGGCCTGCGCCACAGCGGACAGGAGCTTGAGTTTTTACGCCTGAGCAAGATCGCCTTTGCGCTCGTTATCGTCGCCGGCATTTGCAGGGGCTTTTTGGCTTACGTTTGGAACGGATTTTATATACATCTACCGGCAACTCTCATCGCCGTAGCGTTTGCGCTTTGGTTTATCGATTTTTATAAAATTTTTAGAGATAACGAGTTTAGCGACGATCCGGAGTAGGCTAATCTAGCGTCCTTTTATACCTAGCGAGCGATATGGCTGTACTAACGCATAAAAACGCCAAAATCGCGGCCAGATCGTAGTAAAAATCGCTAAGCTGGGCGCTTTTTAGCCATACGCCTCTAATGATACGCAAAAAATGCGTCAGCGGAAAGCACTCGCCGATAAATCGCGCCCACGCCGGCATCCCGTAAAAAGGAAACATAAATCCCGAAAGCAGCATCGAAGGCAAAAAGAAAAAATAAGTCATCTGCATCGCCTGTAGTTGGCTGCGAGCTAGCGTGCTAAATGTAAATCCCACGCCCAAATTTGCAAGCATTAGCAGAGTGCAAGCCGTAAAAAGCGCGGCCCAGTCGCCGATAGCGGGCAGTCCAAACAGCAGCCTAGCTATAAGCAAAAGCGCGCCTACTTGCAGATAGGCTATGAGTAGGTAGGGTAAAATTTTGCCTATCATCACCTCGGCCGGGCGCAGAGGAGCGGCTAGGAGATTTTCCATCGTGCCGCGCTCAAACTCCCTCGTTACCGATATGCTCGTTAGTAGGATCGTCGTTAGCGTGAGCAAGATACCCATGAGCCCTGGGATGATCTGATAGCGCGTGAGTAGCTCCGGGTTGTAGCGGGAGTGCGCGCGTAGTTCAAATTCGGCTCTAGGCTGCGCGTAGCCGGGCTTGTCTCTAGTTAGAGCTTGCTCAAATGCTATTTGCAGTGCGGCCGCGGCGCCCGAGTTTGCCGATGGATCGGTGGCGTCGGTGGCGATTAAAATTTTAGGCGTTTGGCCTCGCATGAGGTCGCGTTCTAAATTTGGCGGAAAATATATAATAAACTGCGCCTCGCCGCTTTGCATCATGGCTTCGGCTCTGTCCGCGTCCGCACCGACGTGTTTGACGTCGAAAAACTCCGTATTTTTCATCGCGCTAACTAGCGAGCGGGTGAGCTTGCCGCCGCCATCTGCGATCACTACGGCTGAGGGCAGGTGGCGCGGGTTGTTGTTTATCGCGTAACCAAAAAGCAGCATCAGCATCAGCGGCATCGCGATGATCATAGCTAGCGTCGCGCGGTCTCTTAAAATTTGACGAAATTCCTTTACGATCATCGCCGCGGTTCGAGAAAACGAGATAAATTTCATCGCCGCTCCTAAAATCGCTCGTCTTTATAAAGCTCTAGCAGATGTATGAAAACATCCTCCAGGCTCGCTTTGATCGGTATTAGACTTAGCTCGTCCTGCGGTATCGCAAGGCCTTTAACCGCATCTTGTAGCGCGGCCTCGTTCTTTGCGGTTACGTGATAGCCGTTACCGAAAGCCGAAACGCTAAGCGCGGCGTTTGAGGCTAGCAGCGACGCCGCTTCGCCTGCTCTATCTCCGCTTAGCTGCCAGACGTTTAGATCGTAGCCCGCGATGATGTCTGATTGCGTGCCGCGGGCTAGGATCTTGCCGTAGGCGATATATATGAGCTCGTGGCAGCGTTCGGCCTCATCCATGTAGTGCGTGGAGACTAGCACGGTGATGCCGTCCTGGGCTAGCTCGTGGATGATATCCCAAAACTCGCGCCTAGCCTTTGGATCTACGCCCGCCGTAGGCTCGTCGAGCAAAAGCAGCTCCGGGCCATGCACGAGGCACATCGCAAGTGCCAGCCGCTGTTTCCAGCCGCCAGATAGACTGCCCGCTAGGTGGTTTTGACGCGGGGCGAGGTCTAGGCGGTCTAGGATTTGATTTACGGCGGCTTTTTGGTTTTTGACCGCAAAAAGCCTAGCGATAAATTCCAAATTTTCCCTCACGCTAAGGTCGTCGTACCAGCCAAATTTTTGCGTCATATAGCCCGTTTTTAGGCGTATGGCTTCGCTTTGGCTACGGAAATCATACCCCAGACAGCTGCCGCTACCGCCGTCTGGTTTTAAAAGGCCGCAAAGCATGCGTATCGTAGTCGTCTTGCCGCTACCGTTGGGGCCTAAAAATCCGCACACGCTGCCCTTTTTGACTCTGATGTCGACGCCGTCCGTGATGATCTTTTTGCCGAATTTTTTGGTGAGGCCTCTAACATCGATGGCGTAGTCGCCGCTCTGCGGTTTGTGGCTTAAATTTGGAGCCAGATTTGGGCTATGGCTTGCGGTTAAATTTGAGGCGTTTGCTAAATTTGACGGTAAATTTGCGTTTCAAAATTTCGCTTTTAACTCGTTTGCTGGATTTAACCCGCTCAAATTTGATTTTCTCTCAGTCTGCGACGGAGCTTTGTTTGCGCCGTAAATTTTGCTACTGTGTGCGTTTAAATTTTGCCACGGCGAAATTTCGTCTAAATTTAAACGCCGAATTTGAGCGGCGATATTTTTCGCGTTCACGGCTCTAGCCTCGCTCTTATCGGTAGCGACGGGTGCAGGGCGGTTGCGTTATTTTCGGGCACGGCCTCGACTAGATAGACCAGCGTGCTTTGCGAGGTTTGGTTGTAGATGACGGGTGGAGCGTACTCGGGGGCGGACGCGATCTTTATGACGCGGGCGCTAAAGTCCGTGCACCCCTCGCAGCTAATGCGTGCTTTTTGTCCCTCGCGCAGGCTAGGCAGCGCGCCTGCGGGCACGAAAACCTGATCTTTACCTCGCTAGGCGGCAGCAGAGATAGCACTGGCTGCGAGCTTTGGACGAACTCGCCCGTTTTATAAAATATATCTTCGATGAGTCCGGATTTTGGCGCTAGGACGGCGGTTTGCTCTAGCCTCCACTGTGCGGCGCGCCCGCTAGCTTTGGCCGCTTTTATTTTTGCTTTTAGGCTTGTTATCCGCTCGCTTCTAGCGGGCAAATTTGCGACTTTTAGCGCAGCGTTTAGCTCGCTAACTAGGGCGTTTGCGCGGTCAAATTCCGCCTTTGCGGCGTCGAAATCTTTTTGCGAAACGGCGTGTTTAGTTAGCAGCGACTTCGCGCGATCGTAGTTAGCCTCCGCGATCCAAAATGCGGCCTTTGCTTGTTTTAGCTCGGCACTTATGCGCTCGATCTCCTCAGGGCGCTTGCCAGTGCTAAGGTCGGCTAACTCGGCCTCTAGAGCGCTCACGTTAGCCTTTGCGGCGTCTAAATTTGCTAATGCTTCGGCGCTATCAAGCACAAAAAGCGACTCGCCTTCTTGAACGGCGGTACCCTCTTTGACGCTCAAATTTACGATCCGTCCGCTAACGCTAGGCGCCACGTAAAGATAATCTCCCTCGACGTAGCCGTTAAAAAATGCGCTTCCCTTTTCGTCCGCACAGCCTGCAAAAATCAGGATAAAAAAGGCAAAAAACGCGTAAAATTTGCTCAAATTTAAACCCATTTCGCCTCCTTAAGCCGCTATTTTAATAGCATTATACTCCGCTTTGGCTAAATTTAGCTACATTTTAGAGGTTGCCGCTCGGTACTCGAAAAGGAAATATTTTCAGCGTGTAGGCTTCGGATAGTGCGGTAGAAGTGGCGGTTTTTTTATCTCTTTTTAGGAAAGAGTAATTTAAATTTGGAGCAAATTAGTGCGGCGATTATAGTATTTTTTGCGCTTTAAATTTCTTAGATGTGTTATGTAAGTACTGCAAAAACGGTATTACTAATAAAAAAGGATAAAAAATATCCAATTTAAGCATTCTTTGAAGATATGGGTTATATAATTCCCGTTCTAATGATATTAGTTATTAATCTTAATCTTAAGGAGAGTGTATGAAAAAAATTATTTCAGGTGCGCTTGTCACATCTATTTTGGCTGCTTCGGCATTTGCTTTTAGTGTAGATGGCAACCCTAGCGTCAAATTTGTTGGTTATAAGTTAGCTAACAAAACAGCCGTCGAGGGTACATTTAAAGATCTTGGCTTTAAAAGCGCGGAAAACGCAAATTTTGCCGATTTTCTAAAAACCTTTGAGTTTAACATCGATCCTAAAAACATCAACACGAAGCTTCCCGATCGCGACAAACGTATCGGTATAATCTTTGACGGTAACGTAATTTTAGCTAAAATAGTATCAGCTAGCGGCGACGACAAGGCTGGCGAAATAGAAGTCGAAGTAAGCGTCAAAGGAAACTCCAAAGCCTACAAAACGCAGTACACGGTCGAGAGCGGTAAGCTAAAAGCTAAAATAGGCATCGATCTGTTGGCCGATTTCAAGCTAGACGAGACTTTTGCAAAATTCGCTACCGCTTCTAAGGCGTTTCACGGCGGCAAAAGCTATCCCGACGTAGAAATCTCTCTGGAAGCTAAAATAAAATAACTTTCAAATTCGGCGCGAACGAGTTAGCTTGCGCCGAATTTGCCTCTTTATCCTCGTTTTTTATTCTATAATGCCGAAAAATCGATAACTTAAGATATAATGAGCTTTAAAATTTAATTTAAGGCGAAAAATGACGACGAAAGAAAATAAAAAAGGGGCGGTAAGCGCGCTATTTTTGGCTATTGCGCTGTTTGCGGCGGGGTGTGCGGGGTATTTTTATTACGGCATAGGCGGGACCGGCATTTTTACCGTGGTCGTCGCCGTGATCTGCGCCGTTTTTTGCGTGAAAAAGATATTTCAAGTTAGCTTTCTAAGCATCGATGACGACGGGTTTTTAGTGCAAAAGGGTGGCAAGAACGCCAAATTTTACTTTAAAGATATCGAAGAGATCGGCGTTCGCATGGTAGACGCCAAACGCAAAATCGACGTTTTAAACGTTAGATTTAAAAGAGGCAAACTAGACCGCGACGCGGCTGATGGCCTTATGCAGCCTATCGGCGACGACGATGTCGTGATATACGACAAATACGAGCTTTCAAAACACGAAGTTTTTAAAATTTTAAAG
>CALCKS010000168.1 GCA_937965895.1 uncultured Campylobacter sp. | reverse complement strand
AGCGGCTTGCTAAAATTTACGTTTTTATAAAATTTACGGCAATCTCGCAAAAGGAGACAAATGAGTCCGAAAAATCCCGTTTCAAATTTTATTTCAGCGGGTGATGAGATGCTCACTTTTTTGTCAAATTTGGGCCAAAAGTGGCGTATTAGCGACGACGGAGCGGAGTTTATAGAGCGAAATTTTACTTTTGTCGGCTCAAAACCGGTTTTGCAAAATTTAAAAGATTATAAAACGGCTGATTATAAAAATTTTACCGATATTAAAAACTTTCTAAACTCAAATCCAAATATCCAAAGTAAAATTTTAAGTGCAGATATAAGCTACATCGGCGACAATCTGACTAATGCCGAAGTCAAATTTGTCCCCGAGTATTTTTACGATTTTTTAAAATTTATGCTAGAAAATATCCCCGAACATCACTATTTTTGCGCTTCCGAGGCGGGTTGGATTTTACTCGTTGCGATGGAAGGATACGTAGAATTTGCCGTTTTGGACTAACGGAGCCGCTAAAATTACCCTTTACAAGCTTGCGTAATTGTGCCGCAAGCCAGCCTTGCTCGGGTTGCTTAAATTGTGTAAATTTAAAAATACGTTATCGCCGTCTATCTTGAGCTATCCGCACTAAAGTTTCTAAATCCCGCCTTAAATCAGACGGAGTTTAGAAGGTTGTAAATGAGTCAAATTTAGGCGGTTTTTGCGCTCTTGTTGCCAAAAATTTCTAAAAATTTAACCGCTAGTTTTTGAAATATATTTTCTTTTTTACGTTTGCTAAGTAAAAATTTTGCGGTCTCGCTTCTACCAAACATTACCGCAAAGGTGCATGGCGTCATACCCAGACCATTATTTGCTTCGATATCGGCCCCGGCACCAACTAGCGCTTTTACTACATCTAAGTGCCCCTTAAACGCAGCACCCGCAAGCGGAGTTTGCCCGCGGTCGTTGCGTTCATCTACTCTAGCGCCGTTTGAGAGCAGCATATTTACGGTATTTAGAGCATTGTTATAACTAGCCAGCATCAAAAGCGTATCGCCTTTGGCTGATTTTAAATTTACGCTAAGCCCCGCCTTTATCATCTTTTCTAGCTCGTCTGCTTCGTTTTGTCTGGCAAAATCAAGCGCCATGGCGCAAAGTTCGCTATATCTTTGCTCTTCAGCCTGCGTTAAATTTGTCAAATTTTAGCCTTTAGCGCTGCTTTGACGCCGTTTGCGTACTCTGGCGAGATTTGCTCAAAATGCCCTATCGCGCGCTCTTTTATCGCTTCGCTCACACCAGCCATGCTCTCTGCGATATTGCTAAAAAGCTGTGATTTTTGGTTATCGTTCATTAGTGCAAAAAGCGCTCTAGGTTGCGAGTAATAATCCTGATCCTCGGCTCTATGGTCGTATCTTTGCATTGCGCCTTCTAAATTTATATCAGGCTCTAGCAAGCTTCTATCTTCTTTGCCGCCGCCAAAGCTGTTTGGCTCATAGTAGGCCTTGTCGTCGAGTTCATACATTCCGTTATTCATCGCGCCGCCCACGACGTAGGTGTTTATTTCGCTTATCGGACGATTTACGCTTAGCTGCGCGTAGTGCGTGCCTATGCGGTATCTTTGAGCGTCTGGGTAGCTAAAGATTCTGGCTTGAAGCATTTTATCGGGGCTAAAGCTGATACCAGGGACTATATTTGACGGACTAAATGCGGCTTGCTCTACTTCGTTGAAGTAATTTTTAGGGTTTTCATTTAGCGTTATGACGCCAACGTCAATAAGCGGAAATTCCTTATGCGACCATGTTTTGGTTAGATCAAACGGGTTAAATTTGACGCTTTTTGCTTGATCTTGGGTCATTATTTGGATTTTAAAATCCCAACTTGGAAAATCTCCTTTTTCTATGCTTTCAAAGAGGTCTTTTTGGTTGCTCTCCCTGTCTTTTGCGATTATTTGCGCGGCTTCATCGTTGGTTAAATTTTTAATGCCTTGACGAGTTTTAAAGTGAAATTTGACCCAAAATCTCTCATTTCTGTCATTTATAAAGCTATAGGTGTGGCTGCCAAATCCATGCATATGGCGGTAGCTAGCAGGTATGCCGCGGTCGCTCATTAAAATCGTAACTTGGTGCATAGTTTCAGGGCTTAAGCTCCAAAAATCCCAAGCGGCTTCGTTTGAGCGTAGATGCGTGCGCGGGTCGCGTTTTTGAGTATGGATGAAATCTGGGAATTTATACGGGTCTTTGATGAAAAAAATCGGAGTGTTGTTTCCGACTAAGTCCCAGTTGCCCTCTTTTGTGTAAAATTTAATTGCAAAGCCCCTTACATCGCGCTCGGCATCAGCCGCTCCGGCCTCTCCGGCTACGGTAGAAAATCTCAGAAACAGTCTCGTTTTCTCGCCTTTTTGCAAGACATTTGCTTTCGTATAGCGCGAGATATCGTGCGTGATCTCTAGCGTACCGTACGCAGCGCTACCTTTTGCATGAACGGCTCTTTCCGGGATGCGTTCTCTGTTTTGGTGGGCTAGTTTTTCAAGTAGTTGATAATCTTGCAGCATTATGCCGCCGTGGCTACCCGCAGTAAGCGAGTTTTGATTGTCGGCTATCGGATTGCCTGAAGTGGTGGTTAGTTTTTTCATATTTTTCATTTTTAATAAAAATTATTATTTCGGAATTATACTTATTTAGAATAAAATTTTTCTCAAATAATAAAAATTATTAGTAGAAAAATTTTTAAAATTATGGATATTGGAAAATTAACTGCATTTTGGCGATAAATTTGCGATTCAATATTTTAAAATTTGACTTATTCGCTTTTTTGGATAGGTTGAGAGAGGCTTATAGATATCGGCAAAAAAGAAATATGATAAAATCACAAAAGTCTAAATTTAATCCTAATGATTTTAAAAGCATTCATAGTAGAGCATTTAATGACGTAAAAGTCTATGCTGTGGTATCAAGCGGCGTTATGGCGTGGGTTTATGGCTAGCTCGTGGTGGAGACGGTTATCTGCTTTGGTTTTCACAAAACGGGCTGGTGGTTTTGGTTGATTTTATTAGCTACCGGAGTTGGTGCCTTTGTTTGGGAGGGTAAAAAAGCAAAAGAGAGATCAAATTTAAAAAATAATATTAGAAGTATTATGGTAAAAAATAAAAAAATATGGATCATAGCGATCGTTTTGGCTTTAGCGATACCAGAGTTGATACTCGCTTTTTTCTACTACGCGGCTGCAACTCAAGACAAATTTGAAAATATCGACAAGAGCAACTTTTACCGTTCGCCTGAGGGTGAAATTTACGCTGCTATAGCACACAGCGGCAGGTATTTGCTAAAAGGGTGCGGACAAAGATAGCTTTCGCGTCTTAAATTTATCCCATCATTACTACTACTCAAACGTAGCGGCTGATAAAAACAATGTCTACTGCTCAACGAAGATATTACAAGGACTTGATCCTAAAAGCGCTCATTTGCTTGGCAACGGCTATCTAACCGACGGCAAAATAAGCTACTTTTGCAGCTCAAAAAGCGAGAAACAGCCGGGATTTAACGAGTTTATCGCCGTTATGAAGAGTATTGCTAATGTTTTTATAAAAAGCTATGAGGATAGCTCTTATTTTTATAAAAACGTACGTATTGATAGCGTAAATTTAGAGCCTGTTTTTGACATGGGCTTTGCAAAAGATGGCGAGACGCTTTACTACATGGGCGAAAAGTTAGATGCAAACGCTAGCGGACTAAATTTTATCAAGACTCTAAGCGGCCAAAAAAGCGATTATTTCACAGACGGCAGGAGCGTATTTTTAAACGGACAAAAGCTCGATGTGATCTACACAGATGAGATGAGAGAGATAGCGACTGATCTTTCTCATGGGACACACTATCTTTTTGAGCCAAAGACGGGCGCGGTTTTTGCAAATGGGCATAAATTTAGCGAGTAGGCGATGCCGTTTACGCCTATCTTTAATGAGGGCGAGCCATATATCTACTGGCCTATTTTTGTGGGTAAAGATGGAGTTTACTTTTGGGACAAGTCTAAAAGCGAGCTTGAAAAGATATCAAATTTCAAGCCAAAGGGCGAGTTTCGCAGATTTTACTCCGATCTCTTTGCTGATGATGAGAGCATTTATTTCTTACAAAATAGCGAGGAGTGGCAGCGCTCTAGACATGGTAGGCAAATTAACGCACACATAGTTGGACTTTATAAACTTGCTAGCAAAAGCGAGCTTCACAAGGTCGGCGTAGTGGGCGGCGGCGAGTACGGCACGGTCTTTACGGATAATAACAAGAGCTATTTTGTCGGCAGCTACTACGACAGGTTTTATATGAAGGAGGGTGTTTACGAGATAGCAGATCTTAGATCGGTTGAAATTTTAACCAGACCGCCGCACTTTCAGGGCAAAGAACTAGAGGCAAAGGATATCTACGAGATGATAAAAACTGGCGCGCTCGTGCCTGCTAGCGGCGAGGAGATGGCGATATCTCGCATCGAAGTAGAGAAGCCGACCGTCATACTTTATATCACATTTGGCATAGCTTTTATCGTTGCGATCATCTTTGGAGTCACAAAAGCTAAAAGCGCGAAAATAGACTACAGATAAATTTAGTGTAAATTTTTTCAAAATGCCTTTTTGCAGTGGTTTACTCCTTAAATTTAGCCAAAAACTTAAGGAGTAAACTTGACCTATTTACTCTTTTTTGTTATTTTAAAAGGAAGATGAAATTTACAAAAAAGGAGAAAAATGATCAAATTTCAAAAGTCGAAATTTAACAATTCGGTATTTATCCCATCGCTTGTTGTCATATTTTTAATAACGGCATTTGCAGCAATATTTCCAAATTTCTCAAATGAGTTTTTTAAAGGTATGCAAAACTACATCGCGGCCAAATTTGGATGGTTTTACATCCTGACCGTCGCCGTCATACTTCTAAGTATCATTATCCTTGGCTTTAGCAAACTTGGCGAGATCAAACTAGGAGCCGATCACGTAAAGCCGGAGCACAAAAATATCTCGTGGTTTTCTATGCTTTTTGCCGCCGGTATGGGCATCGGGCTTGTGTTTTTTGGCGTGGCCGAGCCGCTCATGCACTATCTAAACCCGCCGCTCGGCGACGCACAAACTATCGCAGCGCAAAAGCTTGCTATGAATATCACCTTCTTTCACTGGGGTATGGGCGCATGGTCGGTCTATGCTATCGTGGCGTTAATTCTCGCCTTTTTCTCGTATAGACACGGCTTGCCGCTCACGCTTAGATCGGCGTTTTATCCGATAATCGGCGATAAAATTTACGGCAAGATCGGCAACGCCATCGACACATTTGCCGTCGTAGCGACGCTTTTTGGCGTAGCGACCTCGCTAGGATACGGCGTACTTCAGGTAAATGCCGGCCTTACGCACGTTTTTGGCCTGCCGACCATGCATATTACGCTTCTAATAGTGCTTTGTTTTGCAGCGACCATCTCGGCGGCTAGCGGCGTTGATAAGGGGATTAAAATTTTATCAAACGCAAATATAGCGCTAGCTATATGTTTTATGTTTTTGATACTATTTTTAGGCGATACGACGCAGCTTTTAAAGTCGTTTGTGCAAAACAGCGGCGACTACGT
>CALCKS010000167.1 GCA_937965895.1 uncultured Campylobacter sp. | reverse complement strand
CTAGCAGCTTTGCCATCGCTAGTATCGACTCGGTGCTACCCGTAGACGAGCCGCATGCGACGCCTAGTCTACCGTCTTGCACGCTGGGATCGAGGCTAGCGGCGTCTAAATTTTCGCCCCGCATGAGCCCGGCATCTCTTAGCGCCAGACCCGCCGCCTCGACGCTATACATCGAGACAGTGCCCAGGCTCCTTAACTGCTTACGGTCCCACGAGCTAGGACACTCGTAGCCCTCTATGGGTGCAGCCAGGCGGGTATTTAGATCCTCATATCTATCCCACTGCCGCATATATCTCACGGCGTTTCGGCCGAGTTCAAATTTAGCCCTTATCTTCTCCCAGCTCTTGCCAAAGGCGCTCACCATGCCCATACCGGTTACAAAAACTCGCATCAGCAAAGCCCTCCGTTTACGCCGATCACCTGCCTCGTTATGTAGGCTGCGCCCTCGCTTAGCAAAAACTCGACCAAAGGCGCGACCTCGTCTGCTCTGCCCGCTCTTTTAGCCGGGATTGCCTTTAAAATCTCCTCCATCGGCAAACCGCCGTCCGTCATATCGGTCTCGATGAGTCCGGGCGCGATACAGTTTACGGTAATGTTTCGCGAGGCAAGCTCTACTGCGAGGGATTTTGCCGCGCCGATGAGGCCTGCCTTGCTAGCCGCGTAGTTACTCTGACCGCGGTTGCCTATGACGCCTGAAACCGAGCTCATCACGACGATACGAGCCGGCTTTTTAGCGCGGATCATAGGCATGAGAGCGGGCTTTAGGACATTATAAAAGCCGTTTAAATTCGTATCCACGACGCCGAACCAATCCTCGTCCTCGATGCCGACGAAGGTGTTATCGCGCGTGATGCCGGCGTTTAGCACGACGGCGTAGTAAGCGCCGTTAGCCTCGATATCGGCTTCAATCGCCGCCCTTGCCGCCTGTGTATCGGCTACGTCAAATTTTAAAGCGCTCAAATTTAACTCGTTTTGTAAATTTAATAATTGCTCGCTCGCGCTTTTGCCGTGCAATACAACATCGTATCCCACCGCCGCCAGCCGCCTCGCCACCGCTTCGCCGATGCCGCGACTCGAGCCCGTTATCAGCACTCTTTTACTCATCTAGTATCCTTTGTGCGTATTCCTCGTCCGGGCTTAACACGTTTAGCGTCGCGCGCGCTCCAAGCTCGCCGTTTACGTAAAGTTCGCAGTCGTAAACGCCAAAACCGCTTGCGTCTTGTATCGAGCAGGCGGCTTCGATGACGACTTCATCTCCGACATTTAAAAACGGCTTAAATATCTCAAATTTTCTACTGCCCAGCAAAAAACCCAGTCCGAATTTCATCCCCTTTAGCTCGCGCATTTTTGAGTCGTAGATACCCAGCGACTGAGCCATCATCTCGACGGCTTTATGCATAGCGAATTTGCCCTCCGCGAGAAATTTATTATCCTCTTTTATAACGCTTTTGGTTTTTATGCACCCATCTTCAAATTTAAGCACCTCGTCGATAAAAATGATCGCCGTGCCGTGCGGGAGATAACCCTCTAGGCTCATTTCGCCCTCCCAAACACGATCGCCGCGTTATCGCCGCCAAATGCAAACGACAGCGACATAGCTGAATTTACGACCGCTCTTTGGCCGAATTTTACCAAATTTATCCCCTCTATCTCATCATCGTAAACGCCATCGTAAACATGCGGCGGTAGCACGGTTTCGCCCTTAGCGCAAAGCATGGCGCAAAGCGCGCTCTCGATGGCTCCTGCAGCTCCTAACGTGTGGCCGATTAGAGGCTTAACGGAGCTTGCGGGTACGAGCGGCAAAAGCGAATGCACGATCTTTGCCTCGATTTTATCGTTTGCCTGCGTGCCGGTACCGTGTAAATTTACATAATCTACGCTGCTTAAATTTGCCGCCTGCAGCGCCTTTTGCACGCACCGCGTTTGCATCTGTCCGCTAAAATCGGGTTGCGTCATATGAAACGCGTCACAGTTTGAGTGCTCGCCCGCGATAACGACGTTTGAGATTTCATCCCTGCTCGCCACGAAAAATGCCGCACCTTCGCCGATATTTATGCCATCGCGATTTTTAGAAAACGGATTGGTCTCGCGCGCGCTTAGGATACCCAGGCTATCAAAGCCATTTATCGTGAGCGTATTTAGGCTATCCACGCCGCCGCAGATCACCGCGTCGCAGATGCCCAACTCCAGCAGCCTTTTTGCCGTTATAATCGCCTTGACGCCCGAGGTACAGGCCGTCGAGACGGAAAACGTAACCGAGCTAAGCCCATAAAAATCGGCGATAAATTCGGACGGATTGGCTAGAGAATTTCGGTTTATGCCAAATTTTGAAGCATCAAAAAACCCTGTCGCGGCAAAATCCTTAAACGTTTCATAGTTTTCCTCCACGCCGCTAGTAGTCGTGCCTACGACTACGCCGACGCGATTTTTGCCGTACTTTTTGATAGCATCTCGCACATCTTTATCGATCTGCAAAAGCGCACTTAAAACTAGAACGTTGGTGCGCGTTTGTAGGTGTTTTGGCGTATTTTGACTAAATTTAGCTAGCCGCGCGCCGACTTTGCCGAGGATGAAGCTTTTATCAGCCCTAAAGCCTTCGCAAACGCTCAAAAATCTCTTTTCACCGCACAATTTTGCAAAATTTTCATCCGCATCCGCTCCGGCTGCGCTGATGATGGCGGGCTTGCTAACGTATATCAAGAGCTCTTACCTTAAAATTTTCGTTATTTACTACTATGACGACCTCTTTTTGATTTGATTTTATGGCATCCAGAATCTTTACAAAAAGCTCATTATACGCGCTATTTGGTGGCAAAAAACCGACAGCCTCAAATTCGCCGTTTGGTCTCAAAACTCGCCTAGCTAGCGGAGTGCCCATGGAGTTTATCATCGTAAAATAATAGTCCTCTTTTTCGTGCGAAATATAGAGTAAATTCGAGCCGCTTTGCGAAGTCACTTCAAACTCACGTTTATCAAAATTTACGATCTGCGGAACATCAAAATTTGCCTTCGCCGCGCATCCATACAGCACAAACGCTGCCATAAAAACAGATAAAAAATTTAAAACTTTTTTAAATTCCACCCTTTGGTCGCCTTATTAAATTTTGTTTGTTTTAGAATAATGAACAGATTATATCTTTTTAACCTTTAAAAACAATGCTTGACGCAAAATTTGGCGCACAAGATATGTTTTTAACAAAATTGACTGATATTTTGTTTATAAATTTACCCGGCAAAATTTTAGTTAAAAAGTGGAAATCTAAATTTGATGGTGGTGTTTTGAAAATTTAGATATTTTGATTAAACACATAAACCCGCGTGCAAAGCGTTGGTTTGCATTGCCAGTCATGACGCCACATTGGTATTTTAAATATATTACCTTTACAGCTACCGACAGAGAAATAGCGCGTGATAAATTTTGTTCATTATCGTTTATTAGCATTTGCCAATAGCAATTAGCTACTAATATCTTAAGTTATTTTGATATAGAATTAATTTTGGATTTTGTCGCAGTATAGATACCACAGCTTGAGCCGATTTGGTTAATTGTAAGATGTTGATGTAATTAGCAAGAGTATTTTGAGTAAACCCTTTCTGATCATTTATCAAAAAGGATTTACTCAGCTTAATTTTGGGCTCAAATTTGAGCCACAATAACATAGAATTATTCTGATTTTTTCTTTGTAGGTTTTTTAGCTTCGACTTCCTTAACTCCACTTTCTTCAACTTTTTTCTTTGAAGATTTTGCCTTAGTCTTAACGTCATCAATATCTTTTTCTATTTTATCTTCGCCGGATTTTACTTTATTTGTGATGTTTTTAGAAGCCTTTTCTTCTATGTCAGTTTTAGATTTATCCATATCTTTTACAGGCGCAGCTACTTTGTCTTCTACATCTTTTGTTTTTTTAGTGACTTCTTTTTTGCCCTGTTTTACTTTGTCGGTCGCATCATTGACTTCTTTTGCCTTTTTGGATACTTTATCGCTTGTAGGCATTACGCTCGTACCGCTCGTAGAGATATCGCCTTTTAAATTTTCAAAAGTCTTATCGCCGATACCGTTTACGTTTTTAATATCCTCTATACTTTCAAATTTATTTGTTTTTCTATATTCAATAATAGCATCTGCTTTTGCTGAACCAATGCCGTTTAAGCTCATAAGCTCCTCTTTTGTGGCAGTATTTAAATTTATAGCGGCAAATACCATCGAAGCGCATGCCAACATTGATAACATAAATTTGTTCATAGTTTTTCCTTTTTAAAAATTTTTTTCACATTCTACCAAAAAATAATTATAGGATTATTAAAAAATATTATTAATATAAACAATCAACAATAGCTTAAAAGTTTAATGGGGCTTTGAATATGCTTTTTGAAGCATTCTGTTTAATTCATATATTGATTTAGTCTAATACACTTCATCGTAAATAATATAAAGTAGCATTGGTTCAGGCGTTTACATAAAATAAACCAATGCTGCGGCCACTAAAACTCTCTAACATCCATTTACTCCGTACGATAAAAACCTTTAAAAAGTCATTAAAAGGCTTTTTCGCACTTATATTATTAGATTTACTTTACTCTCTTACTTTATTGCTATCTTTCTTTTTCATGACCCTCATTGTCACAAATAAACCACAGACAGTCCTCCACCATCCTCTATGCCAAATTTAAAAGTTTTATTTATTATAGACACTAACACCACCTTACTTTTTTAGTTCAGTCACCCTATAACACCAACTTATCCATTCTAGAAACAGAACGACCTTATTGTAATTATTTAAAAAAGCATCCATGAAAAACGACACACTAACTGTTGTCAGATCAAGCAGGCCAACCAAGCACAAAAACATAGCTACCCAAATTTACCAACGTGCTTCTATATTAAAACACAAACTTGACAAGATAACGCTCAATAAATCCAATAATCAATCAAGCACCCAAACCATATACCACAAATATATCAAGCAAACATTGATTGGCACATAAGGCGTATTTTTAAAACAATCAAGAGATAGAGGCAAAAAACAATCCACAAAAATATAAAGCTCACATTTACTCGCGTAGCACGTACTACAAAAATAGGAGCCACTAAACAGACTACCCCCACAACCACCAAAAACAAATTTGTAAAAACAGACAATAGATTACAAGAGAACCAAACCAAAGA
>CALCKS010000166.1 GCA_937965895.1 uncultured Campylobacter sp. | reverse complement strand
CAACCGCCTAGTAAAAGCGCTACGAGAGTTAAGGATGGCTACGCACATGAAGGAGATCGCAACTATTTTTAAAGATACAGCAACCGCATATAAAAGATATTATGATAAGAAATTTTTTAAGGAGGAAATTTATGAATAAGTTAGCGCTAGTAGCCGTTATCGGTGCAGGAGTTTACGGGGCTAAAAAATATCTGCAAAGCTACGAAAATAGACAAAGATTTTTCTATATGCTAGACGATTCGGTAAGCTTTATAAAAAAGCTCGTAAAAAAGGGCTTTGAAAAAGACGATGTGGATAATTTTTCGGCAGAGATCAGAGAGATATCTTGTGCCTTTGAAGTGGAAAAAAATAAAAGCTTTGAAATATTTTTCGAATTTCAAAAAGCATTATCTGAGATAAAAAACGTAAAAGCAAACGTATCGCCGCTTAGAGCGGCACCTTTTAAAGAGGATTATTTATACTTTAATGCAAGTGAGGCGAATTTAGAGCTTTTAAAGGATTTTACGCGCATTTTATCGCAAGCGAACGAGCTTGTAAATTTTACCGCTATTAACGAGATAGCGACGTTAAACGACGATTTTAGCTCATTAAACGATACTCAAATGCAGTTTTTATCGGAGCTTATAAATTTAAATAATCTAGTAATAAACGCTATTTCTTGCACAACTTTAACAAGTAATGGCGAAGAGATAAACGAACAAGCCAAAAGAGCCTTTCAAAGGCTAAAAATTAAACTAGGATAAGGATCCAAAATGTGGAGAACGGTTTTAGATTTATCGTTTGGTTACGCTATGTATAAAGTTATTAAATTTTTAGCGTTAAATCTTTATTTGCCGGCTATAAAAGAGGGTGTAAAGCGGGCTTATAAAAATGTAAAGTCGGACGACTAATTTTTAAGTTAGCCTTTGTTTAAAATATATTAAAATAATAAAAATTTTAGGAGAAATGGAGATGAAAGATCAAGAGATTAGAGCACAAGCTCTAGATACAAATGTCGTTAATGACGACAAAAACTCCCAAAAATCTACAAATAATGAAACCACATCAACCCCTACAAACGCAGGTATAGCCACCGGACTCACCGAAATAAGCGGTCGTTACGGAGAGGCTGCTAAAGAATTTCTAGTCGCCCTTGATGGCGTAGATAATGCTACGGGCAAGACTCTGCATAGAAGCCTTAAGGATATAGCAAACTACAAAATAAATCCTGAATTTGAGGAGCAAAATTTAAAGCAGCAAGCTGGATATTCGGCTGAAATTTCAAGTGTCGCAAAGAAAAATGCGGAAAATATAATTAACAACAAACAAGCAAGATATACTAGAACTGACGATCTTGGTAGCATAAATGACCAATTTGTAGACATTGTTGCTTTAGACGGTAGTGAGGCGATACAGATGAAAATGGTGGGAAATAATCCGCAAGGATGTCTAGATACGCTATCCAAGGCTGACTATGAAAAATATTTATATAGCAATAAGGTTTCTAGTATAGAAATTCCAAAAGAGTATTTTGCTGATGTGAAGATCTTGTGCGATAGAAAAATACAGAACCTAACCGAGCAAATCCAAACCATGCAAGAAAAGGGCGTAAGCCCTGAAGCTATAGAAAAAGCCAAAAAACAGCTAGAAAAATATAAGCTCATAAAAGAAAAAATTTCGGAATCAGAACTAACCATCGGCGAGGCTCTTGAGGCTAGACAAAGTCCTGAAAAATACACCTATAAAGAGATGGCGAGGATTTCTCATAGGGCAGGCTTACAAGGAGCTACTTTTGGCGCAAGTATAGGCGGTGTAGTCTCATTAGTAAAAAATCTATTTGCCGTATATAAAGATGAAAAAGAATTAAAAGAGGCTTTAAAAGATACTAGCTTCGATGTTCTAAAAGGAGGAATGATTGGATATGCAACCGCATTTAGCGGCTCGTTTATAAGCGCATTTATGCAAAATCACGAAAAAGTGCTCGTAAGGACGCTTGGAAAAAGCTCGCTGCCTTCTATGATAGTTACGGTAAGCGTCGAAACTACAAAGAGTTTTTATAGCTATTTTAAAGGCGATATAGATGCAGTGCAACTAGCTCAAAATTTAGGCGAAAAAGGCACTGGACTTGCAAATTCCGCGCTCTTCGCCGCTGCAACTCAGGCAATTATCCCTATTCCGGTAGTTGGAGCGATGATAGGAGGTATGCTAGGCTATACGCTCAACTCCATGTTTTATCAAGGCGTTATGGATTCGCTTAAGGAAGCAAAAATTCAAAGAATAGAACGCATGAGGATAGAGGCTGAGTGTGGGTTTTTGCTTAGCGAAATTTTAAATTATAGAAAGGAGATGGAGGAAATCATAGAAAGATATTTTAGCGAACACCTTGGCTTTTTTAACGAGAGCTTTAATGGGCTCGATAGGGCTCTTGGACTAAACGATACAAACGGAGTTATACTTGCGGCAAACGAGATTACTAGAAAACTCGGCAGCAAGACGCAGTTTGAAACGTTTGCCGAGTTTAAAACTTTTATGAATAGCGAAGAAAAATTTAATCTTTAAAAGGAGAAAATATGTTTGGTATGTTCAATCAAGAACTTTACAAATTTTATCAGTTGGCGGCGGCTCTACAGTTTTTAAAGATGGGTAATAAAGGACTTGTTCAGACTGAAAAGGATCAGTTTATAGAGTTTGCTAGAAAGCTTAAGCTAGATATTAAATTCGATAGTTTTGACGAGCTTGCGGCTATCGTCAAATTTAAGATCAATGAGGAGCATAAAAATGAAGATATATTTGAAGATACGCCTTCGCATTCTATATCTAAACTTTTATCTAAAGGAAGCTTTAGCAAGATAGAGATAGCTAATATCATCTGGACGCTTATAAATTTAGCGTATGCGGACGGCGAATTTAGCAATGATGAAGAGGAGGTGATGGATAGAATTTCAAAGAGATTTGAGATAAAATCAAGCGTAATTGAAGAGCTAAAAGACTGCGCTAAAACGCTTGCTTGTCTAGAAGCTAAAAGCGAATGGATAGAAACCACGAATAAGTCATACAAAGAAGTGAAGGCAGTAAAAGACGAAATAGAAAAAGATGAGGCTTTAGTCGCCGTTATGGTGTCTAATATTATATATAGAGTTAATGCGGCTTAAAATTTAAAGGAGACAAAATGCCATTACCATTAATACCAATAGCTATAGCGGCTGGAGCTACAGCCCTTTTTGGAACGGGAAAAACTGTGAAAGCAGTGATAAGTAGCAATGAGGCTGACGATATAAATAATGATGCGAAAAAGACTATAAAAAATGCTAAGGAGAAGCTTGAGGTAGCCAAAAAGCAGTGCCAAAATTCGCTTGAAAGCTTGGGTTACAAAAAGGCTTATATGTTAAAAGATTGCATTAGTAAATTTGTCGACTCTTTCGAAAAGCTAAAAAATGTAAATTTTCAAAGTTCGGTTGGTATGGATGAGCTAAATAAATTTATAACCGATGAGGCCAAATTTAAAGAGATAAAAGAGGTATCTATTTTAGCCAGCTCTATTATACAAGGCGTTGGAGGTGGGGCGGTGGCTGGTGCAGCTATAGCTTTTGGGGCATATGGAGCAGTTGGGGCTTTGGGTGCAGCTTCGACCGGAGCTGCGATATCGACGCTAAGCGGAGCGGTAGCTACAAACGCTACCTTGGCATTTTTGGGCGGAGGTACGATAGCGGCAGGTGGGCTTGGTGTAGCTGGAGGCATGGCGGTACTAGGCGGAATGGTGGCTGCGCCTGCGCTTTTAGTTATCGGATTGGGTTCGGACTCAAAGGCTAGTGCAAAACTCGATGAAGCTAAGGCAAATTTGGCTGAAGCTAAGACAATAGCCGAAGGCTTAAAAAATATGGAAATAATGGCATATGCCATATCAAGAAGAGCTCAAATGTTTAATAGGCTTTTGATGAAGCTTGATAGCTACTTGGCCCCGCTTGTTTATAAAATGGAAAATATCATAGCAAGCAAAGGCGAGGATTTTTCAAAATTTGATGAAATTAAATGGAAAGATGATCCATATGTCATATATCATTATATACAAAATAAGCCTAGTAAAGAGCGTTAAAACCGTCCTTGATACGCCTATTATAGATGACAATGGCGGGGTTACTGAGCAATCTTTGTTGGTAGCTCAGGATATAAATACAAATATATAAATAAGGAGTTTTACATGGGCTTGTGGGATATGGTTAAAAAGGCTGCCGTTGGTGCAAAATGTATGGCCGGAATTCATGCCGGCGAATATCACCAAGAAGAAGGTAAGCCCCTCTGCTATTTTTCTAAAATTTGTCCAGATTGCGGCAAATATTTAGTGGATCATAGGCACAGATTTGGACAATGGCAATATATACATGAAGGCAAATGTGATCTCGTAAAAACTTGCATATATTGTGGGGAAGCAAGGCGCCGAGTAGATCATGAATATGATATAATTGGCAAGGATTCAAAATGTCATATTATAGAGGTTTGTTGTAGATGCGGGGATAGGAGAGTTGGTGAGGCGCAACATAATTGGGAAATTACGAGATATGGTAACAAACAATGCATCAATTGTGGGTATATAGATAGGGAGAACTAGTTATTCTCCCTACAAATATATTAATCCTATAATTTTTTAATTTTATAAAATAGGACTCTTTATATTTAAAGGATAAAAATGCATTCTCACGACAAGATAGCATTTAGACTCGCTCAAATTTTGATAAAACTAAATGACAGAGCAAGACTCGGCATAGATGAGCTGGCAGAAGAGTTTAACGTAAATAAAAGAACGATTTTGAGAGATTTTGAGAGACTTAGCGTTTTGCCAATAGGAAAAGAAAACGGCAAGTATTTCCTAGAGGACTACGCTCTTGGCAAACTAGGCTTTAAAGATATAAAAGCTTTTGCCGCATTAATCGGCGCAAGATCGCTATTCCCTGCGCTAGACGATAGATTTATTAGTGACGTTTTAAACGAGAAGCTAAACAAGGCCTATCTAATCAAAAACCAAGGGT
>CALCKS010000165.1 GCA_937965895.1 uncultured Campylobacter sp. | reverse complement strand
TCATGCGAATTCCTTTCGGATGTCAAATTTACAAATTTAACTGCAAATTCGGCTTCAAATTTAAAAGTATCGCAGACCGAATTTGACCTGCGATACGAAATAATATTTGCAAGTATTTTGAGATGGATTTGAATGTTGCGACGAAAATTTCGGTCAAGATAAGGCATCTAGCCTATCGCCGACCGAAATTTTATAGCTCATTCAAAGACACTCAAAAGACGCCGCAAATTAGCCTATATTCTCTCCTGCGATCATACCGAATGTCAGACAATCTGCGATCGCCACGCTACCTAAGCGGCTAGCTCCGTGTACGCCGCCTGTGATCTCGCCTGCGGCAAATAGTCTTGGAATAGGCATCTCTGTTTGTAGCGAGATGACCTGGGCTTTGGTATTGATGTCGATACCGCCCATAGTATGGTGAAGTTTTGGCGTACCGCGCATAGCGTAGAAAGGTGGTTTAGAGATATCTACGCCGTTTGTGGTGGTTTTATCCATTGGTTTGCCAAAGTCTTCGTCTTTGCCTGATTTAACGAAGCTATTATATCTCTCGACTGTCTTTTTTAGCTCTGCGGCAGGGATTTTATAAAATGCCGCTAGTTCGTCTAGGGTTTCAAATTTCTTTAGTACGCCAGATTCTAGCGGTTTAGTGTAGTGCTCAGGTATGACCATATTTTTTACGCCATCACTATCGCAGAAGTTGATCGGATAGATATCCGCTTTTGCGTCGATTACTTTAAACATAGCTTGAGAACGGGTGCGGCGGTCTGCTAGCTCGTTCATATAGCGTTTGCCGGTTCTTGGATCTACTGAGATGCCGTAGCGGAAGCTTCCGTTTACGTTAAACATAGAGCCTACGCCAAAGCCTTTTTCATCAGGGCATGCCCATGGACCAAATTGTATCCAGCTTAGCTGCACGGGAGTTGCGCCGATTCTAAACGCCTCTTTCATAGCGCCTGCGGTTGCGCCAGGGTGGTTGGTGCTATCTGTGGTAGGCAAGATAGACGGGTCTTGGACTTGTCTAAAGAATACGTCGCGGCAAAATCCGCCTGCAGCTAGCACTACGCCTTTTTTAGCTTTTATAGTCTTTTTAGTTCCGGTAGTGTTTTCGGCATCGTCTTTTTGGCTCTTTGGATCAAATTTATAATCCTCTCTGATGATCACGCCGT
>CALCKS010000164.1 GCA_937965895.1 uncultured Campylobacter sp. | reverse complement strand
AACAACCTAGATCACCAAGCTAGAATTTGACATAGCGCAACAGTCGCCGGTGTGGCGAATACGTGGGGTTATGGAGCTATGACTAATCACCTTGGAGATATCCAAAACGCGAAGTCTATCTTTATAATCGGCGCAAATCCGGCTGTAAACCACCCGGTAGGATTTAGGCATTTTCTAAAAGCGAAGGAAAATAACGGCACGAAGCTGATTGTGGTCGATCCAAGATACACGAGAACTGCTGCAAAGGCTGATTATTTCGCTCAAATTCGCCCAGGCACGGACATACCTTTTATGTACGGTATGATGAATCTCATCTTTGAAAACGGCTGGGAAGATAAAAAATTTATAGATGATCGCACGTACGGTATCGATGAAATCCGCAAAGAGGCTGCAAAATGGACTCCTGAAGTGGTAGAAGACGTAACTGGAGTACCGGCTGCGACGCTAAAAGAGATAACGGAAGTTTTTGCGAAAAACCGCCCGGGATCAGTTGTTTGGGCGATGGGTCTAACTCAGCACACCATAGGCAGCTCAAACACTCGTATCGCTCCGATCCTGCAACTAATACTAGGAAATATGGGCGTATCAGGCGGCGGCTGCAACATCTTGCGCGGTCACGATAACGTTCAAGGCGCTAGCGACATGGCAAACGCGCCAGATAGCTTGCCTGGATACTACGCCAAAAACGAAGCCACCTGGAAATACTTCGCTAAAATGTGGAAAGTAGACTACGAGTGGTTACAAGGAAATTTCGTAAAACCTGAATGGATGTTTAAGCCAGGATTTACTCTAGCTCGCTGGTGGGCTGGCGTACTTGACGGCAAAAACGGCAACGACCCGATAGAAAACGCTGGCGATAGCCTAAAAGCACTTGTGGTTATCGGCAATGGTATAACTTCAACAGCGCAACAAGCAAAAGTACAAGAGGGTCTTGACGGGCTTGAGCTTTTGGTACTGCTTGATCCTTTCGTAAACGACGCCGGCGTTATAACAAATAAAAAAGACGACGTATATCTACTACCTGCGGCGACGCAGTTTGAGGGTGGCGGCACGGTCGTAGCTACAAACCGCAGCGGCCAGTGGAGAAGCCAGGTTGTAGAGCCTTTGTTTGAGAGTATGCCCGATCAAGAAATTTTATTTGAGCTTGCAAAGAGAATAGGCTTTTACGATGAGCTAACTCGCACGATCAGAGACTCCGAAGGCAAGATCGAGTGGCCTGAAGCAGCTACTCGCGAGATCGCTAGCATCGTAAAAAGCATCGGTTTAACGGGCTGGACGCCGGAGCGCCTAAAACGCCATCAAGCTAACTGGGATAAATTTGACGAAAAAACGCTAATGGGCAAAGAGGGTACCGAGGTAGCCGGCGAATACTACGGCTTGCCGTGGCCTTGCTGGACGGAAAAGCACCCTGGTAGTCCAAATTTATACGATATAAATAAACCGGTAATGCAAGGTGGCATGGGCTTTAGAAACCGCTTCGGCCTAGAGCATAACGGCGTAAATCAGCTAGCTGGCGACGGTAGCGCGCCTGTAGGCGGCGCTCAAAGCGGCGGATATCCGGAGATCAAAAAAGATAATATCGAAAAGATACTAGGCATAACGCTAACTGATGAAGAGCGCGAAAAAATGGGAGCGACGTGGGCAACCGACGCTAGCGGTATAATCGCTGAAAAATGCATGGAAAAGGGCATCGCTCCGTACGGCAACGCAAGAGCTAGAGCGATAGTTTGGACATTCGTCGATCAGATACCGCAGCACAGAGAGCCGCTACATACGCCTCGCCAAGACCTTGCGCAGAAGTATCCGAGCTTTGAGGACAAGCCGAACCACTACCGCGTATTTACGAAGTATAAGAGCTTACAGCTAAGTAAGGACTTCTCGAAAGAATTCCCGATAAATTTGACTACGGGACGCCTTGTAAACTTTAGCGGTGCGGGCATGGAGACGCGCGCTAGTATGTATCTAAGCCGCTTGACGCCTGAGATGTTTGCGGATATCCACCCTGAGCTTGCGGCTAAACACGGCATTAAACACTGGGATTTCGTATGGATTCATGCGCCTGAAGGCACGAAAATAAAGGTACGCGCTAGAGTCGTACCGTCGGTTAAACCAGATACTATATTCTTGCCGTTTCACTGGGCTGGATACATGCAGGGCGTCGATATGACGGGTAATTTCCCTGACGGCACAAGGCCTTATGCGGTAGGCGAGTGCGCAAATACCGTCACCAACTACGGCTACGATATAGTCACTCAAATCCCAGAAACAAAAAGCGGTCTATGCCGCATAGAAAAGGCGTAAAATGAGCGAATTTAACGATAATAATAGACTTAAATTTTACTGCGACGACGATAGATGTATCGACTGTAACGGCTGCGCGGTGGCTTGCGACGAGGCTCACGAGCTGCCTCTTGGTATCCGCCGCCGCCGCGTCATCACGCTAAACGAGGGTGTGCCAGGCAAAGAGATCTCAACTTCGATAGCTTGCATGCACTGCGAGGACGCTCCGTGCTCCCTCGTTTGCCCGGTTGATTGCTTTTATATCAGAGCAGACGGCGTCGTACTACACGACAAAGATATCTGTATCGGCTGCGGATACTGCCTATACGCGTGTCCGTTCGGCGCGCCTCAGTTCCCGCGCGAGGGAGTGTTTGGCGCCAAAGGTTCGATGGATAAGTGCACGATGTGCGCAGGCGGTCCGCTACCGACAAATAGCGAAGCAGAGCGCGAAGAGTACGGCCAGGATAGAATTTCCGAAGGCAAAGTGCCGGTTTGTGCCGCTATGTGCTCGACAAAGGCGCTGCTAGTAGGTGAATCTGCAATGATAGAAAAAATCTACGGCGATAGAGTCAAGGCTCGCGGCTACGGCTTTAAAGACCTAAAGCAAACTCCGACCTGGAAGCTCGCTTATTACGCTGGCGATAGGCTAAAATACAGCTTCTAAATTTATCAGCTCCGCTCGCTTTGGCGGGGCGAACTATTACACCAAATTTGACGCGGTTTGGCTGCGTCAAATTTGACTCATGCCTTTTTAACTTCATTAAATTTTACATGGATAGTTCGTTAAATTTGACTCATACTTCTTTAGCTTCATTAAATTTACATAGATAGTTCGTCAAATTTGAATGCGGGTAAATTTAAAATAAAAATGGATAAATTTAAGTAGAAAGGGCGGTCTCCCGCCCTAAATTTACGCTCTAACAGGCGACAAATACGGATTTGCCGAGTGCATCGACATCTCGTTTTGCTCTCTAAATTTGATAAATTCCTCTTCGCTTAGACGTCTGATATTTGCTATCGTCATCTTTAGCGGTGTGATGCCTGAGAGCGGATCGGGATCGCCGGCGTTTGCTAGCTCGTTACCGTCGGCCTCGCTATAGTGGAAGGTCGTAAATATCGTGCCTTCTTTTAGATCCGGATTTACGCGAAGCTTGGCCGCTATCTGACCGCGTTTGTTTTGCACGAGCGCGTAGCAGCCCTCTTCCAGCTCCCTCTCGCGAGCGATATCGGGACTTACCTCGATGAGCGCGCCTTCTACGCCAGCACCGTACTCTAGAGCAGGACACTCTCTAGTCATCGTGCCCGTGTGGTAGTGATAGACCTTGCGTCCGGTCGTAAATAGGCACGGATATACCTCGTCTGGTACTTCGCTAAGCGCTCCGCTACCGACCGGATAGCCGTCCGGGATATTCATCTTGGCTCTAAATTCGGCTTCAGCTTTTGCACGTTCATTTTTATCCTCTACGTAAAGCACCGGCGCAAATCGGAATTTACCGCCAGGCAGCATAGACTTGTGATCTGCGTAAAGCACGGGCGTACCCGGATGCTCCTCGTCGGGGCACGGCCAGCTGATACCGCCTAGCTTGCCTAGTCTATAGTAGCTGATACCGCCGAAAAATTTAGGCATAAGCTCCCTTAGCTCGTTCCAAATTTGCTCAGGGCTAGCAAAATCAAATCCCTCTAGCCCCATGCGGTTTGCGATGTTACAAACGACTTTCCAGTCGGGTTCCACGCCGCTAACGGGTTCGCTAGCCTTGCGAGTGCGTTGAACGCGGCGAGAGGTGTTGATAAAGGTTCCGTCCTTTTCGCCCCAGCCCGCGGCAGGTAGCACCACATCGGCCTTATGGGCGCTCTCGGTAAAGAAAAGATCCTGCACGATAAAGCAGTCTAGGTGATGTACGGCGTGGACGAAGTGCTCGGTCCACGGGTCGCTCATTACGGGGTTTTCGCCGTAGACGTAGAGGACTTTTAGCTCGCCGCTATCCATTTTATCCGGCGCTTGCGTTAGCTTAAAGCCCGGAACCGGATTTAGCTCAAAGTGCCATACTTTGCGTGCTTGCTCCTGCGCGTAGGTCGAGTTTACCGCGCCGGCCGGGATGACGTTAGGCAGCGCGCCCATGTCGCATGCGCCTTGGACGTTGTTTTGACCGCGCAGAGGATTTACGCCGGCACCCTTTTTGCCTAAATTTCCCGTTAAAACGGCTAAATTTGATAGCGAAAAGACGTTTGACGTGCCGTCGCTAAACTGCGTGATACCCATCGTGTAGCAAATCGCCGCCGCGCCTGCTTTAGCATACATTCTAGCCGCCTCTATGATGAGCTCTTTTTTTACGCCGGTTTCGCGCTCGAAACGCTCGGGCGTAAAGTCCTTAACCGCTTCTTTTAGATATTCAAATCCCTCGGAGTACTTCTCGATAAACTCGCTATCTTGCAAATTTTCGGCGATTATGACGTGCATCATCGTATTTAGCGTTTTGATATTCGCTCCGATCGGGATTTGCAAGAAAATATCGGCTTTTTTAGCCATATCGGTGCGCTTTGGATCTACGACGATCATCTTGGCACCTCGCTGAAGGCCGCGCTGCATCTGCATAGCGATGATCGGGTGACACTCGCTCGTGTTGGTACCGATGAGTAAAAATACGTCCGTGTCGGTCGCAAATTCGACCAAATCATTAGTCATCGTTCCGTTTCCTAGCGTGCTGGCAAGACCTGCCACTGTAGGAGCGTGTCAAAGACGAGCGCAGTGATCGACGTTGTTGCTGCCCTGGGCGCGGAAAAATTTCTGGAAAACGTAGTTGTCTTCGTTATTTGAGCGCGCAGAGCTAAAGCCCATGATCGAGTTTGGGCCGTATTTTGCGACGGTGGATTTAAATTTATCCGCGAGGAAATCATAAACCTCCTCAAAACTCACTTCTTCAAGCTCGCCGCGCTTGTCGTAGACGCCGTTTAGCTTTCTCATCATCGGTCGGCTTAAGCGTTTAGGAGAGTTTACGAACTCCCAACCGAACATTCCTTTTAGGCAAAGTTCGCCGTCGTTTACGTGGTGGTCTTTGCTAGGTTTGGCGTCTACGATTCTACCGTTTTGCACGATAAGATCGATGCCGCAGCCCGTACCGCAATATGGACAGGTAGTCTTTACTATCTCTTCCATTTTCGCTCCTTTCTGGTATTACTGAAATTTATGAGATTATTATACAATGGCAAATATAAATTTAGTTTTAAAATTAGTATAAATTCTTAAGAATTATTTAAGTAATATGCAAATTTAGCATATTACTTTTTTGCTCCAAATTTTTATTTTTAGGGAAATTTTTAGGTATATGTTTAACACAATGTAAAATTTATTTAAAAATTATTACTTTTAAATGTATTTAGATGTATAATGGAGATAGAAAATCTTTTCAAGGAGCACCCATGAAAAATCTAGTTGCTTTTCTAGTTATCCTAGGTATCATCGGCGGTATCGCCATGAAGTATATTAACGCCTTTCCGGTACTCGACGAGACGGTCAAAGAGAAATGGGCTCAGGTGCAAAACCAATACAAACGCCGCGCCGATCTTATCCCAAATTTGGTAAAAACGGTTCAGGGCTATGCTAGCCACGAGGAGAGCGTGTTTAAAGAAGTAACCGAAGCTAGAAGCAAAGCCTCTCAAATGACGATCGACGTTAGCTCGCTAGACGATCCTGCTAAGCTAAAAGAGTTTGAAAACGCTCAAAAAACTTTAGGCGGCGCGCTATCTAGGCTAATGGCCATCACCGAGAACTACCCTCAGCTAAAAGCCGATCAAAATTTCCTCTCGCTTCAAAGTCAGCTTGAAGGTACGGAAAATCGCATCGCAGTCGCTAGAAAGGACTATATCGCAGCGGTCAAGGACTATAACATCGCCCTTCGCAAGATACCGGATAAGTTTATAGCCGCGATTTTTTATCCAGAGCTCAAACCGCGCGTGACGTTTGAAGCAAGCGAGACCGAACAAAGCGCGCCGGACGTATCATTCGCCAAATAACCCAACCAAGGTACAAAAATGAAACGCATTTTATCTACTTTATTTTGCGTTTTTACGCTTTTAGGACTTACGGCTATAAATTTATCGGCAGCAGATAATGCTACTGAACAAAACAAAACCGTAAAACAAACCGCTACTCAAACATCAAATGAAAAGAGTTCAAATTTCCCTGCCTTAACCGGCAGGGTAGTAGATCAAGCAAGAGTACTAAGCCAGAGCACAAAAGACGAACTAGAAACATTACTAGCTACTCACGAAAACAACACCACTAATCAAGTAGTAGTAGTTACTATAGAATCTCTAGGTAACGCTCAAATAGAAGAGTACTCCATAGAACTAGCTAGACGTTGGGGTATAGGACAAAAAGGTAAAGATAACGGAGTAGTATTAGTAGTAGCTCCAAACGACAAACAAGTACGCATAGAGGTAGGATACGGACTAGAAGGTACTCTAACGGACGCTCTTAGTAGCAGTATCATAAACTACTACATAATACCCGAGTTTAAAAAAGGCGATATCCAAAACGGTATAAACATAGGCACGCAAAAGATCATCGCTCTACTTGATGGGGATGAGGGGGTTAAGGGGGAGATAGAAGCTAAGGGCGACTATGATATGCCCATAGAGGTCTACGGGATAATGGGCGGTATAGCGGCGATAATCGCATCGGCTTTTTTAGGCGATATGATCATGAATATCGGCCTTAGCGTCATGGTCGCTAGCATCATTGGCCTTTTTGTAAATTTATGCTTCGGTATCGAGGATATCACAGCTCAACTCGCCGTCGTACTCGGGATCGCCGCTGGGTTTTTCTACTTAGTCAAAGACGTGAAGGTCGGTAGCGGAGGTAGCGGAGGCGGATCATCGTCGAGCGGCTCCAGTAGTAGCTCTAGCGGAGGAGGCAGCAGAAGCTCCGGGGGCGGCTTTAGCGGAGGGGGCGGCAGCTTTGGCGGAGGCGGAGCTAGCGGTAGGTGGTAGATTGTCGCTTTAAATTTGGCGTCGAATTTGGAGGACTTGCTAAATTTGACGCTTTTGCTTTGCTAATTTGATTTAAAACCGCAAGTCGGCGTTTTAAATTTTACCCGAGATGCCGTAAAATTTACAGGCTTTTTTAGACGCCATAGATAAGGTATAAAGATGAAACGCATTTTAACTAATATTTTATATACTGTTATTGCGCTAGTTTTGGGGCTTTTGTTGTTAGTCCCATCTGATGAGACGCAAGAGCCTCAAAAAAACTCCGAGCAGTTGCATTCTGTTGCGTTAATGGATAAAACAGCCGGCCAGGTAGATGCGCCGGGTGCGGTCGCCAAAGAGGAAAACGTATCGCAAAAAATCGCCGAACAGCTAAATTTTCCCGCTTTAACGGGCAGAGTCGTAGATCAGGCAGGCATACTAAGTCCCGCCGTCAAAGAGGAGCTAGAAAGCGTGCTAGCCGCTCACGAAAACAACACGACCAATCAGGTCGTAGTAGTTACTATAAAAACTCTCGGCGGAGTGAATATTAGTGAATATTCTTTAAAGCTAGGCAGATACTGGGGCATAGGACAAAAAGATAAAAATAACGGCGTGTTACTAGTAGTAGCACCAAACGATAGACAGGTGCGTATCGAGGTCGGATACGGCCTAGAGGGCACGATAACAGATGCTTTTAGCGAAGTCATCATCGATAACTACATAGTTCCGGAGTTTAAAAAAGACGATATAGAGGGCGGCATAAAGATAGGCACGCAAAAGATCCTTGCTCTGCTTGAGGGCGATGAGGTCGTCAGAAAAGATATAGAAAAATTAAGCGAGTTTCCGATAGAGGGCTACGTGATGTTATTTAGCGCGCTGCTGATATTTGCTAGAAATATGTTCGGCATAATCGGACAAGTGTGCGCTATTATCGGAGTTAGCGCGTTTACCGGCGGCGCTATTTCGCTTTGGTTAGCACCAAGATTGGGCATCGAGGATTTCGCCGCCAGAGGCGGTATAACGGCTGCGCTTTCTGCGATACTTTTTGGCATAGCTTTAAGAAACATTCTGGCTAAGAACAAGGGTGACGCTGATGATGAGGGTATCGAAAAGGGCGACTATGAAGGTCCTGACGGAGACGATGGGGATGGTAAAGGCTTTAGAGGCGGCGGCGGAAGCTTTGGCGGCGGCGGAGCTAGCGGCAAGTGGTAGCCGCGGTTTTAAAATTTGGCGCCAAATTTAACCTTTTAAATTCGGCGCTTAAATTTACTTTTGTTATGCGTAAATTTGTGGTAAAATTTAAGACGCATGCTTGCTTGGCTTAAATTTGACGCCAAGCAATGCAAATAACCCAACCAAGGTACAAAAATGAAACGCATTTTATCTACTTTATTTTGCGTTTTTACGCTTTTAGGACTTACGGCTATAAATTTATCGGCAGCAGATAATGCTACTGAACAAAACAAAACCGTAAAACAAACCGCTACTCAAACATCAAATGAAAAGAGTTCAAATTTCCCTGCCTTAACCGGCAGGGTAGTAGATCAAGCAAGAGTACTAAGCCAGAGCACAAAAGACGAACTAGAAACATTACTAGCTACTCACGAAAACAACACCACTAATCAAGTAGTAGTAGTTACTATAGAATCTCTAGGTAACGCTCAAATAGAAGAGTACTCCATAGAACTAGCTAGACGTTGGGGTATAGGACAAAAAGGTAAAGATAACGGAGTAGTATTAGTAGTAGCTCCAAACGACAAACAAGTACGCATAGAGGTAGGATACGGACTAGAAGGTACTCTAACGGACGCTCTTAGTAGCAGTATCATAAACTACTACATAATACCCGAGTTTAAAAAAGGCGATATCCAAAACGGTATAAACATAGGCACGCAAAAGATCATCGCTCTACTTGATGGGGATGAGGGGGTTAAGGAGGAGATAGAAAAGCAAGATGAGACGCCTGTGGAAGCCTACGGGATAGTAGTTGGCATGGTAATGGTATTTGCTTCGGCTATTTTCGGCGCGGCAGCTCTGCGAATCGGAGCCAGCGCGACGCTATCGGGCTTTATCTCGGGCGTAGTTGCAGGGACGTTTGGTATCGAGGATCTGCTTGTTAGAGGCGCGATATTACTCGTTCTTTTTGTGCTGCTTTTTTATCTAATGCGAAATATGAAAACCGGCGGCAGCGGCCTGCGCGGAGGCGGCTACTCGGGAGGTTACGGCGGCGGTTCCGGCGGAGGCAGAAGCTCCGGCGGAGGCTTTAGCGGAGGGGGCGGAGGCTTTGGCGGAGGCGGAGCTAGCGGCAGGTGGTAGATTGTCGCTTTAAAATTTGGCGTCAAATTTGGAGGACTTGCTTTAAATTTGACCCGAGATGCCGTTAATTTTGCTCGCTTTGCTAAATTTAGTTGTTGCCAAATTTGTAGCTCTTTAGGCGCGGTAGATAAGGCGCATAAATTTGACCTTATAATCTACCGCCGCAAAAATATGCGCAAATTTTACCAGCTGCGCTCAAATTTGCCTTTAAATTTGTGAGTCAAATTTTGCGCGCCGACGATTGAATTTGCGCCCCAAACCCAAACTCAAATCTCCCCCAAAATCTTTTTATAGTTACTAAAAATCGGCGAATCCTCGCCAAAATACAAACTCATCGCGCGCACGTAGCTATCGAGCGGATTTTGGATGCGGTTTAGCGCGAGGCGGTCTCGCAAAGGCAGGTCGTAGCTGCTTAAAATCACGCTAAAAGGCACGGGAAAATCGGTGCCAAAAAGGATTTTGTCGTGGATTTGCGTTTGGGTTTTTAGGTGCGGCAGGATGCGGGCCTTGTTTATGCAGAGCAGCGCCGAAACGTCGGCATAAAGCCTGTCAAATTCGCGCAGCCAACGAAGTAGCGTGAAGTAGTTGGCGCCCAGTTTCTCAGGATCGCGCGAAAACATGGACAAAACGCCGTCGCTTGAGGCGCCCATGTGAGCGCAGACGATACGGCAACCAAGATTTAGCGGGGATTTTAGCTGCTCGATGCTCTCAAGCGCCTTGTTTGATGCTAGCGAGTTTTCGTCGCCCACGTGGATCACCAGCGGCAGCCCAAGCTCGCTAAGCAGCCTAAAATATGGCTCATATCGCTTGTCGTTTAGATCCGTCTCCCAGTACGAGTGTAGCAGCTTGCCGCCCTTAAAGCCCATTTTTTGGTATTTTTCGATCAAATTTAGCGCGTCTTTTCGGTTTGGATTTACGCTAAAAAACGGCACGACCTCGTTTGGATTTTGCTCGTAAAAGGCAAAAACATCCTCATTTGTGGCGCAGACGGTTTTGTCCTTGTGTACGAGGTTTCCGCTCTCGTCAAATTTCGCATCAACGCCGAAAACCACGGACTTTTGGACGAAATTTGAGCTTTTAATCAGCCGCGCGAAGTTGCTTTTGTAGCCCTCAAAGCCGTTTTTTATAAGCTCGCTCCTGTTTATGTCGAATTTTTTGGCAAAAAACGCAAGCGCTAGTTTGTCGTAAAACCGGTCGAATTTTACATCCGCGCTAAGTAAATGCGAGTGGATATCGACGGTTTTTATCCGCGTTAAATTTGAGCTTTGTAGGCTCCCCGAGCTGTTTTCTTTAAATTTTCCGTTTGAAAACCCGCCCGAATTTGCTTCGTTTGCGGTTAAATTTACGCTCGTTTTATCAAATTTATCTTTGGCGTAAATTTTATCCGCCGCGTTTTGGCAAAACCCGAGCGTTTTTGACGTAGCCGTCTTGCTCGCTCTCAAATTTGAGCTTAAATTTATCCGCGCGTTCTGTTTTGACGGCGCGGCGAGGTTTGCTAAATTTGCGCGAGTTAATTTTGCCTCCGTTTTACGAGCCAAATTGAAGCCAAAGTTTGCGGCACTTGCGCAAGCCGAATTTGGCGTCAAATTTGCCGCCGTTTTTCCGCCTCTCAAATTTGAGCTAAAACCAAAAGCATCCAAACCCTCGCCTGCGCTATAAAAACCATCTCGAAACATCGTTTCTCCTTTTTAAAATTTATCGAAATCATAGCCTAAATTTTAAAAAGTGTCAAGTGGTGCTTTACGCTTTATGATTTTCTAAGCTAAATTTGCGTAAGATTTCGTCAAATTTAACGAAAGGAAAGAGATGAGCTACAAGATGAGCGAGCTTTGCGAACTATCGCAAACGCCCAAATCAACGATACTCTTTTACGTCAAGGAAGGGCTTTTGCCAGAGCCCGTGAAGGTAAAAGATAACGTGCATCAGTACGGCGAGGATACGCTTTTGATGCTAAATTTCATCAAATACGTCCAGAGCAACTTCCACCTCAGCCTAAAGGAGGTCAAGGCGCTCACACAGCAAAAGGGCTTTAGCTTTAAACGCTGCTACGAGGCGCTTTTTGATTCGCTCGATACCTTTATGGGGTCAAATTTCGCCCAGACGCTAAGCGCCGAGCAGGCATGCGAGAGGCTTGGTATCAGTCAGGCCGAGCTGGATAAATTTATCGAGGAGGGATTTATCTTTATGCGAGGCGGCAAGCTAACCGAAAAAGAGGTCGAGATCCTGCAAATCGTGCTAGAGACCCAAAAGAGCGAGCACGGGCGGGAAATTTTACGGACTTATATAAATTTAGCCAAACAAATGGCCAAAATCGAAGCCGAGTGTGCGCGCGAAATTTACGCGAAAGCAGAGGATAAAAACGCGGCCTTAAAGCTCGTTTTCGACAATATCTTGATCCTAAAACCCTACATCTTAAATTTCCACACCTTTGATGCCTACAAAAAGGAGAACAAATGAAAGGCGTTTTTTCGGTTAGGGGCTTTTTGCCCTTTTTGGTCGTTATGTTTATCAACGCGGTCGTCGATCTTGGCCACAAGATCACGATCCAAAACATACTTTTTAAGAGCATTGAGGATGAAAATTTACAGATCATCCTGACCTCGCTCGTAAATTTGCTAATCTTGTTGCCCTACATCATGCTTTTTAGCGTTTCGGGCTTTTTAAACGACAAATTTTCGCGAACGCGCATCACGAGATACGCGGCGGCGAGCGAAATTTTACTCACGCTTTTTATAACCGTGAGCTACCTTTGCGGCTGGTTTTACGTGGCGTTTGGCACGACGCTGCTGCTAGCGGTGCAAAGCGCGGTATATAGCCCCGCTAAATACGGCCTGATTAAAAAAATCACGGGCGCAGAGAAGCTTGGCGCTGCAAACGGTATCGTGCAGGCCTTTACTATCGTGGCGATTTTGCTTGGCTCGTTTGTCTTTTCGGCGATTTTCGAGAGCTACGCCGCTACTAGCACGGACGCCGGAGAGATGATAAAATCGGTCTGGTTTATCGGCGCGATACTTTTTGTTTGCTCGGTAGCCGAGACGATTTTTACGTTTAAGATTCCGTTTTTTGAGGCGACTGATGCAGGGCTTAAATTTGATGCGAAAAAGTACTTTAAACTAGGCTACTTAAAAGAAAACACCAGGCACATCTTTAACAACAAAAACGCCTTTTTATGTACGCTGGGGCTTTCTGTTTTTTGGGCGGTGGCGCAGCTGGTTATCGCCGTTTTCCCCGCTCACTACAAGGCTATGAGCGCGGATAACAACGTCATGATCGTGCAGGCGATTTTAGCCGTTAGCACCATTGGTCTAGTCGTGGGCTCAGCGCTAGCGGGCAGTTACTCGAAAAATCACATCGAGATGGGCATCGTGCCTTTTGGGGCGCTTGGGCTTTTTGTTTCGCTACTTATGTTCGCGCAGGGCTCAAGTGCTGCGTTTATGACGCTGGCGTCGTTTTTGTTCGGTTTTAGCGGCGGCATTTTCATCGTGCCGCTAAACGCAAATATCCAGTTTTTTACCTCCGAAGAGCAGATGGGCCGCACGCTAGCGGGCAGTAACTTTATCCAAAACATCTTTATGGCGGCGTTTTTGCTGCTTGCGATGGCGTTTAGCATATTTGCCGTTAGCACGCCCGAAATTTTCGTCATTACTTCTTTTAGCGTGCTTATCTGCGCACTGGTAGCGATAAAATACCTACCGCATCTTTTCGCGCGTTTACTTATCATGCCGTTTTTTAGGATCGGATACACGATCAACGTCGACGGCGTCGAAAATATCCCGCAAAAAGGCGGCGTGTTGCTGCTTGGCAACCACATGAGCTGGATAGACTGGGCGGTGCTACAGATGGCCTCTCCGCGTCCGATCAGATTTGCGATGCATAAGAGCTTTTATGAAATTTGGTACCTAAAATGGCTGTTAAATTTATTTGACGTGATCCCTATCGGCGCTGGAGCTAGCAAAAGCGCGCTAGAAAAGATCCGCGAGTGCTTAGACGCGGGCGACGTGGTGGCACTGTTTCCTGAGGGACATATCAGCTATAACGGCCAGATAGACGAGTTTGCGCACGGTTACGAGATAGCCGCAAGCGACACGAACTCCGTCATTGTGCCGTTTTATCTGCGCGGTCTTTGGGGTTCTAGCTTTTCGCGCGCTCAAAAATACTACCAAAAAATCAGCCGTAAAATAGACGGCAAGCGCGCTATCAGGGTGAGTTTCGGCGCGCCTCTAGCTCCTGAAACCAAAGCTCCGCAAGTGCGCGAAAAGGTCGTCGAGCTGTCGTTTTTTAGCTGGGCGGAGTATCTAAAAACTCTAGAACCTATGCAGTTTAGCTGGCTAAAACACGCCAAAGCGGATCTGTTTAAACGCTCGATGGTAGATAGCACGGGCGCTGATCTAAACAATCTCAAGGTTATCGCTACGGTGCTTGTGTTTTTGTCTAAATTTAAATTTGCGTTTTTAAAAGAGCGAAACGTCGGCGTGATACTGCCGTCCTCGGTGATGGGTAGCATTATAAATTTGATGCTATTTATCAGAGGCAA
>CALCKS010000163.1 GCA_937965895.1 uncultured Campylobacter sp. | reverse complement strand
GATGAATTTAAATGTTGCGAAGAAATTTTCGACCGAAGATAGAACATATAGTTCATCGAGGGAGGAAATTTCAAGCTCATTTAAAGGCGCTCAAAAGAGAAAGGAAAAGAGATGAAAAAGGCTTTGCTTTGCATCGGTAATCCCATGCGCGGAGACGACGACGTAGGCAACGAAACAGGGCGAATCGTCGAGGCGAATTTGAAAGATTGGCGGGTATTTTACGGACAGGACGTGCCTGAAAACGAGTTTGGCACGCTTAGAGAATTTGCGCCCGATATCATCGTCGTGGTAGATGCTATGAGCGGGTTTAAGGACGGAGCGATCGAGTTTTTTGATCTAAGCAACGAGCGCGACTATATCTACTCGACGCACAACTTGCCCACACCCGTACTTTTAAGCTACTTGCGCAAAATTTGCCCCAAAACGCTGTTTTTAGGCATTAGCGTTTTGCTTGAAAACGTGCTTGATTTTAAAGAGGGCTTAAGCGAAAACGCGAAAAAAAGCGCGCAAAAAGCCTTTGAACGTATCTTGGAGATAGATAAAAATTTAAATTAGGAGGAGAAGATGTTAAATCCTGCAGAAACCGCGCAAGCGGTGTCAAATTCGATGGAGCACAAGGCGCATACTCCGTTAGTAAGCATTATTTTTCTAGCTATCATGGCGGGCGCGGCGATTGCTATGGGCGATATTTTCTGGGCGCACTCGACCGTGGGCATGGCTGAAAAGCAGTCTATAGGACTAGCAAATTTCATCGGCGGCATCACCTTTAGCTGCGGACTTATGATGGTCGTTTTTTACGGCGGACATTTATTTACGAGCTCGGTTTTAAGCGGCGTTAGCGCGTATGAAGGCAAGCTAAATTTAGGCAAAACCTTTAGCTACTGGGCGATCGTTTGGGTTTTTAACTTCGTCGGCGGCGCGCTAATTGCCTATATGTACTACTACTCTGGCTTACCGCTAAAATACGACGGCTATATCTTGCAACACTTTATACCCTCAGGTATAGGCAAGGTTACCGCGCCGTTTCACGAGCTATTTATCAGAGGAATCTTTTGTAACGTGTTTGTTTGCATGTCTATCTGGACTGCAACCAGCGAGAGCAACCTTGCGGGCAAATTTTTTGCCATCATGTGGATGATCGGCGCGTTTGTCGCATGCTCGATGGAGCACTGCGTGGCAAATATGTTTATCATAACAGAAGCCATCATCGCTAAAGCTCACTACATCGCGGCAAACGGCGGAGATATCACCGCTGCGGCTACGGCTCTAGGACACGGCATCACGGCTGAAAAACTAGAAATGCTAAACTGGGGAAATTTCATCGGTAAAAACCTGGTTCCCGTTACGTTAGGCAATATCTGCGGCGGTCTTTTCTTTGTGGGATTAGTTGGATTTATGGCGAATAAATTTGATATGAAAAAGAAGTAATTTCCCATAAATGAATGGATTTTAAAAGTAGTTTTTGATTAAGGCGCTCGGTCACATACTACATGTATGTTCCCGTCACGCCTAATCAAAAACTATTTAAACTACGCCTATTCTGTCTGGAATATTT
>CALCKS010000162.1 GCA_937965895.1 uncultured Campylobacter sp. | reverse complement strand
TATCGATAGCGCGAAAAGCTACTCAAATTTAATAGAAAAAAGCTTATTAAATGAGGGCGATAACGTGATTTTGATAGCCGCCAAATCTTTGCCATTTATGCCGCAAAACAACGACGTAATAGAGTTTTCCCACTGCTCATATACCATCAAATATAACGACGCGGTATGGGGCGGCGAGGATGTGGCGCTACATCAACTGATCGGGGTGGCGAAATGATAGAGAGGCAGATAGAGGGCTTTAGCGCGAGAGCGCAGGAAAAAGTGCTAAAAATCTTTAAAAAATCAGTCATCGACCTAACCTCGGACATCATCAGCGATACACCGGTAGATACGGGTAGGCTTAAAAATAATTGGTTTCCTAGCGTGGGCGCGGCTAGCGAGCAGACGACCGAAGCGACCGCAAACGAAGCGGGCGATAGAGCGGAAAAATGCGCACAAAACGAGCTAACGCTAGATAAAACCTTTTATTTTACGAATAATTTGCCTTATGCCTTTCGCATAGAATTTGAGGGGTGGAGTAAGGTAAAAGCCCCGCAAGGTATGGTAAGGCGCAATGCTATCCGCTGGAAACAAATAGTAAAAAGGGCGGCTAATGCTACGAATTAGGCAGGCTTTAGAAAAAGCGGTTTTAGCTGTTGCTCCCGCTATTGATACGGCTTTTGAAAATACTACGTTTAAGCCAAGAGCAAACGAGCCTTACCAACAACTACATTTTTTCCCCGCCAAACCAGAGGCAGCGGTAATTGATGATAGTATTTCAGAAGTGTTGGGCGTGTTTCAGATAACCTTACGCTATCCCGCCGGCAAAGGCGTCAAAGACGTTTTAGGGCGGGCAAGCCTTTACGAAAGAGCCTTTAGCGTAGGGGCAAAATTTGAACACGCAGGCGTTAAGACGTATATTTACCGCCCGGCGGAGATAAATATACTAGGCGTTGACGGCGATCGCTACGGCGTGGCCGTTTCTATTTATTTTAAATCTTACAAGGAGTAAAAATGGCAGCAAATCTTGAAGTCACCGACGCGCAGCTTACCAAATTTTATATTTGCGATACAAGCGTCGATTTAGGCGACGCGACGAAAATCAAAACGGCACTAGCTACTAGCGGACAAACAAAACGCATAGCGTATTTGGAGGATTTGGGCGACTTTACGAAAACCCGCGAAACAACTGAATACAAATGTATAGACGAGGACGCGGTCGCAGTATCGCAAGGCGCAGTAAGCTATGGTGAAACCGAATTAAAGCTTTTTTATAAAGCAGGGCAAGATAACGGCGTAAACGAGCTTAGCGAGATGTTTGACAAAAAACAGCGCAAGCAGTTTATTATTGTGGGCGACGACGAACCGGCGACCGGGGCAACTAAACACCCAACCTACATCACGGGCGAATTTATCAACACAAAAGCAGGCATAACGATCAACAAAGGCGACGTTATACGCGTGCCTGCCGTCATCAAAATAACTCGTCTTGATAAAATAATCCCCGCTTCGGCGTAAAAGGTAAAAAATGGATTTAAAAAATTTTGATATTTCAGCGGGTGAAACGGGCGTTGAGCTAACTATACTTGATCTTGACAACAAACCGACCGACATCAAGATCAAAGTGCTAAGCTTTCATAGCAGAAA
>CALCKS010000161.1 GCA_937965895.1 uncultured Campylobacter sp. | reverse complement strand
TAAAGTAGCTTGGTTTATAGTCTTTATAGGGGGAGGAGTTTAGGATGTCTCTAGCAGAGAGGAGCATTTGGGATTTTTTATCCGGATACTTTGTGGTATTATCGTCCCTGCCTTTTGACACTATTAGGTTTGTTTCTTTGTCGAATAAGACTTCATCTCCGTTTGGCGCTATAACCGTATATGTTTCATTGTTTGTATTATTCATCGCATTTCCTTTTTGCATTGTTGTATATATTGAGTATGCAGCTATCCCTAAGACTAATGCCGATATTAAAATTTTATAACCGTTTTTCATCTATTATCCTATAAATAGTCCGTCTTCCATTATTATGGTGGTGGCTAGGCGACCAACTAGGCGAGGAGGTATGTCTTCTTTTGTTTTTTTAGCACGTTCTACCTTACACCCCACATAAAGCCCTTTGATATTATTCTGGCCTATTACGTCTAGGGCTTGCAATAATCTTCTTGCTTTATTATCTACCTTAGACTCTTTACTGGTAGTATCCGTATTAAAGTTTCCTTCTTTAAAGTCTTGGAGTATTTCCATAGCTTCGTTGTAGCTATCTATAGGGGATATAAATTCTACAGCTTCGTCGTCGCTTCTTTGAGCTTCTTTATACATCTCGTAAATTTCTCTTCTTTGCGTATAGTCCATAAAGCTACTATTTGATATATCCAATGGTCTTTTTGAGTCCGCTACCATAAGCTCTTTTGGCTCAAATGGCATATCATGGTTTTTTAGATGGTTAAAGAAGCTTTGATCGTCTTTATACGTAGTTCTTAGTTCGTCTAGGCAAAGATAGGCTATAAGTTTATTTAAAGGCATATTTTTAGATAGGCTAGAGTTTGTTTTAGTATAGACGTCGTTTATATCGTAGTAAAAGAATTTATGATAGTCTAGTCCTCCGCTAGACAGTCTTCCTCCTATTATCGTTCTTTTTAGATCTACGTTCATAAAAGAGGAGTGTATTTGCATAGGATAGTAGATATACTCTTTAGTATATTTGCTCATAGGAGCTAGGGATATATTTTTTACCGCATACGGCTCGTCGTATTTGTGGGTATAGTATTTGTATAAGATATCTTCGTATTGACGTTTATGCTTTTCGTATTCGGAGGTGTAGAGGCTATCTAGGATGAAATTTAACCCGCTACCGGTTACTATGGTTTTTAGCGTGGTTTTAGCCGAGTTGGTAAAGAATTTACCCGCAGTTTTTAGCACTACGCTTTTATAGATGGGCGCTTTAAATTCTTTTGGTATATTTTTTAGTTTTTTTAGGTGTATAGAAGCGTCTTTTGAGTTAAGATTATCCGTAACTTCATAGTAAGCAAAAATATTCTTTTTTACCTCGACTATGCCAGCAAAGGCTTTAACTTTTAGCTTTTTAGATAGCCCATTGGCTCTTTTTTCGTCTGCTATCATAGCTCTTATATTTCCACTCCATAAAGATGCAAATATCCTAAGCTCGCCGATATTTTCCATAAAGATTTCTTTGATACTGCTTTTTGAAAAAATATAATTAGCCATGCTCTTAGCTATTTTTGCATAACCTTTGCTTCCAAAAAATCCGTAAAAAGGAAAAAGCTCTTCTAAAACCTCGTCTACTATAGTAGATAGCGACATATCTATGTAAAATTTATAATTTTCATCCATAGGTACGGACTTAAACGGCCTCATAGCGTTATCGTGGGCTTTTTTTAGATCTTCATACGCCCACCTCTCGTCTTGAGCTACTTTGTCGTCGAAATTTGAGCCGTACTCTTTCTCGAAATCTTTAAAAAACTCGTAAAAGCTATCTTCAAATATCGGCATACCGTTTTCTACGAAACCGTTTTCAAAGCCGTCTGCTATCTCTTCTATGCATACGGCGTCTTTTGCTTGGGCTCTTTGCATAGTCTGCTTAAAGAAGTAAATTTTCTTTTTGCCTTCGCTAGTTTGCAAAAACGCATCCTCGTTTAAAAGCTTGAACCGCTCTTCATATACGGTTATGTATTCGTCGTCGTTACTACTAAAAAAGCCTCCCGGGGAGTTAAATTCGATTAAAGATTGGTCGAATTTTTGTCTGATGACGTAAAAAGTCGTAGCTAGAAGGAATATGTCTATGGCGGAATATGGATACTCGGTTACCTTGTATTCTCCTCTTATGCCACCACGCTTTGCTCCTGATATGAGGTTTTGTACTTCTTTTTTGCTTCCGTACTTTCCAAGGCTTTGTGAATTGCTTTCCGTGTAAACCACTTCGACTTCGTATTTTTTGTTTATAGTTTTAAAATAATCGGCAAATTCTCTTATACTTGATTTTAAAAATTCCTCCTCTTTTTCTTTTATATCTTCCATATCGTCCGGAGATCTGAAGAATGAATCTATATGTTGCAATTTTAGGTTCGATTCATCGGCGATAGCATTCATAGCAAGGTAATGGCTTATAGCATCTTGCTGCTCTTCTTCTCTTGTTGCGACCGCATTCCTAAGAGCCTCTTCGGCGCTTTTGATATCGTCTTCAAATTCTTCTAAGATATCCCTTGATATACGCACGAACGGACTTAAATTTAGCAGATACAAGTCCTCTTCTTCTTTTGCGTTTACGCTTATGGAGTATTTGCTGTAGTCTTTTATTTGGATTATGTCGTCGGGTTTTATTAACTTTGAGTCCTTACCGCTTCTGTTGTTTTCATCGTTTATCTTATAGCTAAGCGCCGTTTCTACTATATACTCGCTTAGTTTGGCGTTAGTTTTTTGCGGGGCTCTTGACAGCACGAGATAGTTTTTGGCTAGTTTTCCGTATCGCAAGCTGTTTGTATCCCGGTCTTTATCGGCGGCGGATTTATCTCGGATGAGATTTGCGAATTTTAACGAGTTAAAAAACGGATGTTGTATATATACAAAGTGCGCGCCGTTTGATACCACGCTATTTTCTATGGCTTCATACAAGCTATGGCTATCTTTATCTTTCTTTCCGGTATTTTTGCATATGCTTATGTTTTCGTTTTGTGCTTTATAAATTTTTCCTCTAACGTCAAAAAAATCTGCGCCGCTTGATGCCGCATCGATCTTTGAGTAATCTATAGCGTCGTTCCCATTTTTTTTGCTTTCGTCAAATAAAAGATCTGCGCAAATGCCTAAACATTCGTCTACGTTAGTTTGAACGTTTAACCCCGAAACCTCAAATCCCGAAAAATCTATAAATCCTCCGCCGCTACCGTCCTTGGACTTAAATACTAAAATATTGCTAAGGGAGTCTGAATTTAGAAGTCCAAAGATAAAACCAAACTCGCTAGCAAGCAAATTTGCAACCGGTCCGGCAAATGCGTAAAAGCCCTTTTTTTTACTATATTCGTATATTTTAGAGCCGGTTTCATAAATATCTCCCGCAGAGGATATAATGGTTACGGGCTTATATATTTTTTTAAGCTCCGTGAAGTCTATGATACTAATCAAGGCCTTTGCTATCTCTTTTACGGTATAGCCGTATGTTTGCTTGGATGTTTTTTCTATGTTGCTTTTTAGTTTGTTAAACGCATTGCTTATGCTTTCTTTTACTTCCTCTTTCGGGGCGAAATTTTCATTTTCCAGTATGACCTCGGCTTTTTGGATTATACTTTTTTGCAGCTCATCCAAACTATTCTTGACGCTGGTTTTGTTTACGTCGTAGTTTTTTGCCAGCTCGCTTGCAGCATCGGTAAAATTTTTTACCTTTTCATACTCCTTTTTACCTGTGTTTGCGAGATTTATTAGGTCTTTGATGAATTTTTCTACGGGATTTTCTTCGTTTATTACAGTATGTGCCTCTATGACTTTATTGAGTCTTCTAATGTTAAATTTACCGTTTCTTATCGTCTCTTTGCCGTCTATGAGCGCGCTTTTATCTATAAAATTAGGCGTTACTATTTTTATATTATTGCCGTCGCTAGGAATCTCTCGTATATTTGGGCTCATATCAAAAAGCCTTTGCATGATAATGCCGCCTAGGGTACCCAGCTGTATCGTATCGTTATGATAAAAATTATTTAAGTTACGGCAATAAAAAGTTATATACTTATACTGCTTGGCATACCCGTCAAATTCCTTCAGTAGCGTTTCTATATCCTGCACGACTCTTATATCGCTTATTTGCACCTTACTTCCTTGCGTTTAAATTTAAACCTGCCCGCTTAACATTACGACTTCGCATATATCCAGACTCGGCTCATTGTCTTTATCAAATCCTTTAGCGATTTGCAGTTTTACGCTTTTAGCGTATGAAGGCGAGAAAAATACCAGAGTATGCACCGGTCTTTTTTGCGACCTATCCAGGCTTTCGTATTTATCTAGCCTGGTAAAGTATCCCGTTCCGCTTTCAGGCTCGCCAGCATCTTTATATGCTTTATTGCAAGCCTTTTGAGGAGAGTTTGGGATTACAAATACCAAATTTATAGTATTTATACCGTAGCGTAGCTCGAATTCTTTAAATTTATGGTCTTCGTTATAGTTTTGCTTTAGTTTTTTATCCAGTTCGCCGTCGCTAGGATTTTTGCCTTCGTTTAAATTTAGCCGTATTTGTTCAAAGCCCTCTTTGTTTTCAAATTTAGCGCCGTTTAGATAGTAGATGTTTACGGGCAGATTGTCTTTTTGCGAGGCGTAGTTTTTAAAATGTAGCCTTATGCAAGCAGAGTTGCTATTGGCGCTATCTTTGTCCGCATTTGAGATATTATAGCCGCCGATATCCCCGGGATCCGATATCCTAAGCTTGTTTGATTTTTTAGCGCAGGTTAGTATAGAGCCTCTATCGCTCCTACATAGATTTACGAAGTCTTGCATCAAGGCGTGATCGCCGTTTACGGTTTTTTGGCTAAGAGCGCCGCTTGGCACGAAAGCTACTCTAGTGCAAGGAGAGTTTGCGCTACAACCTACTATGGGTAAGTTTATAAAATCGCATCCTAGTATCAGGGGTATGCCGTTTGATTTTATCGTTCTTCCTCTTGCGCTTTTTAGCACCACCCTGCCGCCGTGTTCGCAGGTTATGATATCGTCTTCTATGACCGGATGTAGATACGAGAGGCCGGTTTTAACCGCCGTTTCGTCAAACGTTTTATCTTCGGGAGCGATTTGATTTAGCCCCTTTAGCTCTTTAGCCTTTTTACTGGCCGGTTTTAGCTTGATATTTAGGCTATCTTCTTTTATATCGTAGTTTAGCAGCCTAGCCTGAGAGTTTTTGTATAGTAAATTTAGCCCTCCTATGCCGCTATGCGTATCTCGGGGCTGAAATATATATGCGGCATAGCTTTCGCCAGCTTGGACATCCTCGCCGGCTTGGTTTTTAGGGGCAAGCGATAAGGAGGCCTGATTTGCGTCTTCTTTGTTTTCCGGATCGTTTTTATCTTTGTTTTCTTTAAAGCAAAGCTCGTAATCTTCTTTTTCCTCGCCCCCCGTTAAAAGCTTACTCATCATAAAGACTTTGGCGTTTAGATACTTAAAGCTTAAATTTATATCCTCTTCTACGCGTACGATGTCAAACGTACTTTCGTTTTTTAAAAATATATCGCAGTTTTTATGATAGATATGTATAAGCTCGCTAGGCTCAAACCTTATCATCTTTAAGAGCTGTTTTGCTTGGTACTCTTTATCTTCTTTGGACATATCTTCTAGCGCTTGGATGGAGGGCAGGATTATGCTTCTTTGATCCTCGTCTATCTCTTTTTTATATGCGCTCTGCGATTTTTTCGAGAGCACCAAATAACGCTTCTTATCGTTAGATAGATATCTCCACCCCTCAAATTTAAGCTCGTACGCGCTTTTGCAAATTTCTATCCTAGCCTCTATCCATTTTTCAAGCTCCGCGCTATCTTGCTTACGGCTAACGTATGGGCTTATACCTTTATAAAAGTCCGATATATACGTGAGTCTATCTTTTGCTTGTTCTAAATTTAACTTTTTATCCAGAGTAAAAAATCTGCATCCATATATCGCAAACGTCAAATTTAGATCATCTTGCATGACCTCTGAGGCGAGCGTTTTTGCGTTGATATCCTTGATATCTTCTTTATCTATGATTTTTATTAGTAGATTATCTTGCGTATAGGCTAGCAAGCAGCTAATGAGATCTTCTACATTGGGCGCCGCACCGAGATCATCGTATCCAAAGTCGTTTACGTATAGGCTTACGGGATATATTACGCTTTCTAGGATTGAGATCTTTTCTTCTTCCATATTGCCTAGCCTCGGAAGGTTTTTTAGATAAATTTTATAAAACAGTATCTGAGAGGCTAGGGTTTGTAAGTAGTCGTTTAGATAGTTTAGAGCCTTTGCTATATCTTTATCTTTTATCTTGGCTTCGTTTTCGGGATGGTTTAAAAGATACTCCATCAGATATAGGCTCTCTACTAACTGCTTCATAAAGTGAGAAGCCTTTAGCACGTTTATAAGATGAAGTTTAGAGGTGTTTTGATAGTCGAATTTTTCCGTATAGTTTGCCATGCCGTATCTAAGGCCAAGATCCGAGATAACCGATACGCTTGGCTCAAATACCTGATTTGCGTCTGTTTTTACGGTATCTGAGCTAAACGTATTTTTGTACCCTTCTTGCTTATCAAAGTATCCTTCGTCGTATTCGTCGTAAATTTTATGCATAACGGAGTCTATATGATGAACCTCTATACCAAGAGTATCTCCTTTACTGGCCTTGCTTATATTAGAGCTTACGTTTTGCTTATTTAGCTCCTCGCAGGCCGTTTTGTTTTCCTTTACGAGATCGACGCAATCTTCTAGCGTAGCCTCGTCTTTATCGTCTTTGCTAAAGCCAAAGAAGCTTTTTATCTTATCAAACGCCCTGCTAACCATGCCTCCTATAAAGCCGTACGGGTCTAGTATCCTAGCTACCCACCTTATGCCTTTATATATGACCTTGGCTATAAAGCCTAAAAACCTAAAAACTATAACCGGCAAGGATATCCATACGCCTCCAAAGCCAGGGGCGTTAAAGGTATATAGCTCCTTTACTTCGTTTGGATAGACCGAGCAATAAACCTGAGCCAAATGTCCTCCTAGCGAGTGACCAGTTACTACTAGAGGAGGGGTAGGAGCGTAGTTTGCGTGGCAAGTAGCGTCGTAAGGGTTTGAAATCTCGATAATATCTTTAGTATAGCTTGATGTCTTTGATGTCTTAGGGCCATACGGGTTCTTATTTACCGAAACGGACTTTATAGCCTTATCCATATGATCCGTTATGCTTTTATAGATTTCGTCTTTTAGTACCTTAAGAGATACTATCTGATCCAGCGCTGCGCCCAAAAACGCTATCATACCGTCTGTTATAACTAGGTCTTTTATGCCAAGCTCCGTGCCTCTAAAGCCTATTACGTAGTTGTTAAATTTACTATCGTAAAAGGCGCTGGAAGAATACCCCGTTATAGAAGTATCTTTAATGTGATGAAGGAGTTCGTAACGGTTTACGAAGGATTTGGTTCTCAAGGAAATATTATTATAGAAAATATAAGGGGTTTTTGCCTCATCCTCGTATCTATCTACAAAACTTTGAATTTCATTGTTTATTTGTATAGGTTTAGGTTTTTCTTCATTTTTCTTTTTTGGTTTTTCTATAACCATATCCTGATTAAACCTAGCTTCTATAGCTAAGGCATAGGCGGTGGGTTCTCCGATTTGCCTATTATTATCTTTTGCCTTCTCAGTAATTTCTTCTAAGGTATCGCCCTTAGTTGCATAATCCGCAAATTTCCACCTAGCAGGCTTTCTTTCTTTAAATTTATCAAACCATCCGTCTTCTTCATTTTCATTTACCCAGTGAAGCATAGCGTAGCTAGCATCTGCAATGTCTGCATAGTCTTTAAATTTAGATATTAGGTCTTTAGTTGAAATTTGATCTGACATTTTAAAGCCTTTATTGTTTTTCTAAATCTTCTATGTAAAATTTATTTCCGCCTTTGGTATATCTTATCTCGTCTCTTGATAAAGAAAATCCTCTTCCTTCGTCTCCGAAGAAACCGTATTTTTTAGTTTTATAGCTATAAGATACAGACATACTTATATATACGGGTTCGTCGTTGTCGTCTATATAAAGATATAAGGGCAATACAGAAGCATATTTATATGCTTCTTCTCCTGTTATCCTTTTAATTTTATCTTCATAAAAACTACTTATGTTGGGTAATATTTTTTTACTTGCTCGTTCGTAATCGATGTAAGTGGTGTAGTATTTTTTACCGTTGGAGAGGGTTTGGGGGAGTGTATTATCTAAGACCTTTAAATCATCTTTCTTGAAAACTTTCCTTGTTTTAAAAAAATCATCCATATAGTCTTTTCTCTCCCTCTCCCTATCATCTATTTCCTTTTCGAATTTCTTATTAAACACATACACCCCTCCGTATTTCTTACCTAGCTTTGTTATTTCGCTATTGCTTAGTTTGTTGT
>CALCKS010000160.1 GCA_937965895.1 uncultured Campylobacter sp. | reverse complement strand
AGCGCCTTTTTAGCTGCGTATCGACGCCCGATCTGATGTTTGAGACTTGGTTGCGCTTGCCCACCAGCGAGTTGTAGAGTGAGATGACGATGAGCGCGAGAACGGCGATGATGCCTAGGACTATGTACATTTTTGCTCCTTTTTTAGCCGTAATTATAGCTAAACGGGGCTAAAAATCGTAAATTTAGGCTTGATTTTGGGCTTTTGGACGGCTGTTTGGGGCTGCTCTTGTGCGGGGTTTTTGATCGTTTGCGCGGTTTGTTTGCGTATTTTGGTTGCGCTAAGATTTAAAGGCTTTAGCTTGACGGCGGATGCTTTTGTTGTCACTGCTTGCGAGATCAAATCGGCCCTCAAATTTATGCGCTCCGCAAAGCTGCCAATTTAACCATAGCCAAATTTAACGGTAAATTTTAAAAGAGAAAGCAAATTTCATTGCGTTGTTATTGCGGTCTTTGCAGCATTGCGTTCGATTTAACGGCCGGCTTTATTGCGGACGAGGATAAGATGTAAATTTGATAAAAATAGAGTTGCGACAAATGGTTTTGGATTTTACGCCAACGCGCTTAACTGTTTGCCTGCAAGCAGTTTTTCTAGTTTGCGATTTTTAAAGAATTTTACGACGTCAAACGCAATCTTGGCGGCCAAAAGCGCTAAAAAAACGTGTCTAAAAGCATAAAATTTGCCTAGATATTTATGCTTTTTCATGAGCTTTAGAGCGAGCGATTTTATCGCTTCTATCGGCTTTTTGATTGCTTCGCCGATCATTTTGTCCTTTATCTCGTGGACGACGAGAGCGGTGATGGTTTTTAGGTATTTTTTCGTTTTGGGAGCGGGTAAATTTTGCGTCGCAGTTTTGCCATAAACGCCATTAATCCAAGCTTCAAAATTTTGCCGAGCGTTTTTGCTTTTTAGGAGTTTTTCACCCGCTTTGTTTATCTCGTAAATCCCTCGCGAGGTCTTTAAAACGATCCTTTTTTCTTGCGGTAAAGCTTGAATTTTTGGGCTACTTGCTATGACGTTTAAAAGCGCGTCCGTTTTGCTCTGGCTCGCACCAGTTTCGCGCGATAAAAACTCCGCTATCTCTTTACGACTCGCCTTTT
>CALCKS010000159.1 GCA_937965895.1 uncultured Campylobacter sp. | reverse complement strand
TTAATATAAGGAAGTTGCAGACATGAAACAAAATGATATAAAAATTCAAATAGATAAATTTGAAAAAAATAAAACTAGCTCGCATCACCGATATTATTCATTTGATTTTTGCTACAACTATTTTTACAAGAAACAAAACTCTGGCATAGATTTAGAAAAAGATTGTTTACAGTTGGGCTATTACCTGGCTAGCTGGAGTATGCTGCGCGGTAGTTCGTTTTTACTTCAAACAAATCTTGCGCACTATAAAAAAGTTATTAAATTTATAAATAGCCTTGACAAACAAGATTGGGATATAGACATAGATAACTACGAAAATAATTTAGATAGAATTGTTGATATTTATAATGGTATAAAGGATTGTATTATGCCGCCTAAAGCTGATAACAATCACCTTGTGCTAGTTAGTAAAATAATGCTAGGCACACTAGGAATAGTCCCCGCATACGACAGATATGTATCTCAAAGTATAAAAAACATATACAATGGAGATAAGTTTAATATTAATACCCTTAACACAACTAAGAATTTTAACAAAAAATACAAGGAGTCCTTAGAATTTTTAAACAAATTCTACAATGCAAACAAGGTCGATTTTGATACGGTTAGTATCTATACAAAGGAATTCGGTAGCGAAAAAGATTCAAAGTTGAAATATACAAAAGCAAAAATTTTGGATATGTACCTATTTGCAAAAAGTCTACTGTGAATTTGTTTGTAAAAAAGCCAATTTTAATCCATCAGCACAGCATAAATTTGACGCCGCAAATTTACTCGCCGCGTCAAATTTGAGTCAAATTTTAATTATCTTTTATAGCTTTTTACAAACTCGCCGATACGCTCGATACCTTTTTTGATACTATCTAGATCGGTCGCAAAAGACAGCCTAAAGTATCCGTCCATACCAAAACCAACGCCAGGCACCACGGCAACTTTCGCCTTTTCTAGCAGCTCTTTGCAAAATTTCATACTATCTGGCTCAACGGCAGAGCAGTTGATGAAAAGATAAAACGCGCCGTCAGGCTTAAGCACGCTAAGTCCCGGTATAGCGTTTATCATCTCTACGCCTAGGTCGCGGCGCTTTTTAAACTCGCCCTTCA
>CALCKS010000158.1 GCA_937965895.1 uncultured Campylobacter sp. | reverse complement strand
CGGTCGGGATTTTTTTGAGAGATTTTTTGCCGTGATCATTTATCTCGATCCAGACCTCTTCGATGTTTGGGCGGGCTAGCTCTTTGATGAGGTCGTCGCTGCGATGTACGGCGCTTTCTTCCATGTATTCGCCGATGGTTAGCATGAGATTTGTGCTATTTGCCGCCAAAAAGTCGCGCCTGGCTAGACTCACGCCGACGGCCGCTGCTTCAAGAGCCTTTGAGGTTACGCCCTCGTTTACGGCTTCGCTTGCGCCTTCTTTTAGTAGCGGAGCTGCGGCGACGAGGCTAACTGCAGCCTTTACGCCATTGCTACCAATCAGCGGGGTGAGAGCTAAAGCGGCTGCGGCTTTATAAATTTCAGCCTTGCTCGGCTCTTCTTTACGCTTGCTTAAATTTTTAATCTGTAAATTCTCGATAAAATCTTTAATCTCGTCTAAATTTGACTCAAAGCCGACCACGATGCTCTTAGCTTTTTTATTTACTCTGACGCTTTTTACGTATTTAAATTCGGAAATTTGCGCCTCCAAATGGCTCTCGTCGCAGTTCTCGCCGATGCGTTCGCAGATAAACCTAACGCGATTTTTTGTTAGATGCGCGATGCGAACGTTATTTTTGGGAGTCAATTTCAGCCTTTACGTCTTCAAAGCGTTCTTTTAACTCCTCAAATCCTGCTTGAAGCAAATTTGACCCCTTTACTATGGCAGAAAATATCGCCTTTTGGGCATTTTCATTAGTTAGCACGTAGGCTGCGACGCCGCCTATTAGCGCGCCTTTTATGAAGCCCGCGGCATTAAAATTTGCGGGGATAAAGTCTTTTAGCGCATTATTTATGCTGTTATCCAGCGCGCTTGGAGCGCCGGTAGTCTTTACCGTCGTAGTAGTCGTAGTCGTGCTACCGTCTTCGTTTAATTGATTTATAGTTTGCGTTTCGTTTATGTAAGGGTTTTTCATTTATCTTCCTCTAAAATTTTGATTATTTTTTCCGTAGCAATTACGCCGGCGATACCGGCGGCAACGGTTGCCGCAGCCGCAAGATAGCGCGCCGAGACTAGTTTATTTGATGCGCTGATAGCGCACGCCGTGACGATACCGCCTTGGATAGCGATTTTAGTCGTTTTAGCTACGGCCTGCGTCTTGCTGACCTTGCCTTTTTTATAGTTTAGTATTTCTACGCCGCCGGCTGCCATCGCGCCGATTAGCGCGCCGCTTATCATATGGTCTAGTGGGAGTCTGGTTGTTGATGTTAAATTCATTCTATACCTTTATTATTTTTCTAAATTCGGCTCAAGCGCATTTGCAATATCTTCGGCTAGGCTTTCGGTTTGCTCAGCTGCTTTTGCCGGAGC
>CALCKS010000157.1 GCA_937965895.1 uncultured Campylobacter sp. | reverse complement strand
TTTAAAAACTCATCGTAAAGAACTCCGCCCCTAAGCGTCATTTTCATATTATAAACGACGCCGGGATCTAGCTGGCAAGCCAAAATCTCGATGTGGCTGTTGAAATGCTTAGCGACCAGCAAAGCCCCTCTGATACGCTCTTTTACGTCGTCGCCCGCGCCGATTGGGAAAAATATTTTTTTATACTGCATCGTTTCTCCTTTAAATTTATTGCGCTAGAGAAAGGGAGATTTTGTGCCCTTTTTGCTCGCTGATTTTTACTTTGACCTTATCGCCGGCTTTTAGAGGCGTTTTGATCTTTGAGATATGCAAAAGTCCGTCCACGCCGCCTGGAAGCCCGATAAAGGCACCAAATTCTACCACGCTTTTTACCTCGCCCTCAAATTCGTCTCCGATATTAAATTCAGGCGTCTTATGAGGTTTGCCGTCTTTGCTGCCTCTTTTGCCGCCAAAGCCCTTGCCGTTGTCTTTTGAAACGATTTGGATAATGTAGTCTTTAGCCGCGTCAACGCTTGATTTTTGCGCGCCGGCGATCTTTACCTCACCTTTTTCGCGGTCTAGATCGATGGCGACGTCAAATTTTTCGATGATCTCTTTTATCGTTTTGCCCGCTTGTCCGATGATGTCAACGATCTTGCCAGGATCAACGCTGAAAAGCTCTAGTTTAGGCAGTATGCCTTCGTTTACGGAGATATTTTCGTTTGCTTTTTCCATCAAATTTAATATATGAAGCCTGCCTTCGCGCGCCTGCAAAAGCGCTTCTTTAAGCACGTCAAGGCTGATACCGCCTAGCTTTATATCCATCTGAAGCGCGGTTATGCCGTCTTTGCTGCCCGCGACCTTAAAGTCCATATCGCCGTCGTGATCCTCTAGTCCCATGATGTCGGTTAGCACAGCATGCTTATCGCCTTCGAAAATTAACCCCATCGCAACGCCCGCAACTAATTTTGGCGTATCGACGCCTGCAGCCCTCAGCGCTAAAGAACCGCCGCAAACGCTGGCCATCGAACTTGAGCCGTTACTTTCTAAAATTTCGGACACGAGTCTGATCGTATAAGGCGAATTTACGTCGATACTAGGCGCAAGGGCACGCTTAGCGAGGTTGCCGTGTCCTAGCTCGCGTCTGCCCGGAGCCTTTAGCGGGCTAGCCTCGCCGACGCTAAAGCCCGGGAAGTTGTAGTTAAACATAAATTTATCCGTCACGGCGCCTTTTTCCGTTAGCATATCATACATCTGCGCGTCGCCGTCGGTACCTAAAGTCGCCACCACGAGAGCTTGCGTCTGGCCGCGGGTAAAGAGGCAGCTACCGTGAGCGTTTGGCAGAATATTTGTCTCGATGCTGATCGGGCGGACCTCTTTAAGCTCCCTACCGTCGGCGCGCACGCCCTCGTTTATGATCTGCTCGCGGACGATTTTTTTCTTAAATTTAGCCAGGACGTTAGAGACGACCTCCTCCTCCCAGCCCTCTTTTTGCGCTACTTCGTCGGTTAAAATTTGCTTTGCGATCTTGGTTAGCTCGCTGGCGCGCTCACTTTTAGCCATCTGATTTATCGCAGCCTTGACGTCATTTTTGTAAAATTCGTTTAGATAGACGGCGACGCTCTCGTTTTCGATCTCCGGTTTTAGCTCGAGTTGCGCGTCTTCTTTTTTATGCTGGCTAAATGCTTCTTCATAAGCGTTTGAGGCGCGAAGTATCGCCTTGCCAGCTTCTGCGATCGCCTCCACGATGAGATCTTCGCTAAATTCATTCATATCCTGCATCGCTATCACGCCGCTTAAATTCGGATCCATCATAGGATCTAGCGCGATAGGCACTATCTCGTCTTTTTCGGTCGGGATGCTTCTCATCTCGATCATCAAAAGCTCGTCTTTAACACCCGCCACGTAAAGATCGAGCGCCGAAGTTTTTAGCTCGGAGTTGCTAGGATTTATTACGAATTTATTATCTATATATCCCACGCGCACGCCGCAAACGGGCGCATTTACAGGAATGTCGCTAAGATAAAGCGCGACTGAAGCAGCGTTTAGACCGACGACTTGCAGATCGACTTCGGGATCGCAAGATAACACCATCACGACTATTTGCGTCGGATACGCGTAGCCCTTTGGAAAGAGCGGGCGCAGCGAGCGATCGATGATGCGCGAAGTTAGCGTCTCAAAATCCCCCGGTTTAGTCTCTCTTTTTACGTAGCCGCCCGGAATCTTGCCCGCTGCGTAACTTTTTTCTATGTATTGCACCGTTAGCGGTAAAAAATCCTCGCTAACTTGCGTGTCTTCGCGAGCGACGGTAGCTAAAACGACGGTGTTTTTTACGCGCAAAAGCACCGCGCCGCTAGCTTGTTTGGCGACCTTGTTTATATCGTAAATTTCAACTTGATTATTGACTTCTATTGAATACTGCATGCCCTGATATCTCCTTGTTTTTGTAATGGTATATAAAATGGACTCTCCTCTAATATGGAAAGCACGGTTTCTGGTTTTGGTTCGATTTTGTTTTCGTAGTAAAAATCCACTTCGATAAAATTTGCGATCTTGTGCACGGCATAAATTTCATCCACCAGCGGCGCGATAGCTGCGGCTACGTCGGTAGCGATGAGCGGCGTGGCATAGGTGACTGATTTTACCCGCTCGCGCATTAGCGTTTTTAGGCAGGTTAGCGCTGTAAGACCCGTCTCGCAGCCCTCATCGATGAGCAGGATGTTTCTATCCTTTAGATCGCCGATTAAATTTCCTTTTCTAAATTTATATACGTTTTTTAGGATTTTTTCGTCGTACTTACGGTCAGCCTCGCCGTAAACGAAGTCGTAGCTAATGCCAAAGCTCTTAATAAGCTCGTCGTTTAGCACCACGTCATCCTTTTCGCTAACCATCGCGATCTCACACTCCGGGTTATTCGGCGCAAAAATGTGCTCGCAGAATAAAATCTCGTAGCTCAAATTTAGCCCGCGAGCTATGCTGTCGACCATGATAACCGATTCTATGGATGCGCATATCATCAGATATTCGCCTGCAACCAGCTCCTTCTTGGGCAAAATTTCGAGCAACTTTTCGGCTGCTTCGAGCTGGTTTTCAAACATAAGATCCCGGTAATCGCTCATCAGCTACCTTGCGTCGTCTGTCCTACCGAAAAGTCGTAATGTACGCCGCCCATCGGATAGAAATTTATAAAGAAGTAAACACCTCTTGATTTTTTGGCGGCCGTTCCGCTGGTAGTCGTAGTCGGTTCAAGCTCCTCTTCGTAGACAAACGTGTAGTTCCAGCATTTTCTGCGGTGAGAGACGCCTAGCTGCCACTGCTTGTTATAGTCGCGCTCAAGGTCATACTGAGTACCGCTAAATAGCCTATAGTTATGCGGAAGCTCGACGTAGCCGTTTAGGTGCAGATAGTTTTGCTTTTCCTGCGCATTTTTTCTTTGCATTGTGTGCCAGAGGCTAGCGCCGAATTTATCATGCGTATAGCTCGCTCCGCTTTGAACTTTTTCAAAGTATTTATTGTCATAAGAGTACTCAAGCCTGTTGTAAAAAGACAAATTCGGTAGCGGATACCAGCCGATGATGTTTTTCAAATTTGAGCGTTTGTTCTCTTTGGTGTAATAACCCTGCGAAATCGTATGGCGCAAAAATTTTCTTCCGTCTTCGTTGAAGAAATACTGCGTCGCTCTGGCCGAAACCTCGTCTCTAGTGTGTTGAGGATTGATAAAGCTCTGATATTTTCGTCCGAGCATGTCATAGACGTATACGTTGCCATCGTCTTCGGCTGTCTCATATCTATCTGGCAGGTCACCTTCATTATAAGCTTTAACTACGTAATCCACGCCCAAATTTAAACTATGATAGAAGCTCTCGTAAGCCTTAGCTAAGTCGGTCTGGAGCGAAAATTTATGATAATTTTCTATGTAGTTTGCGCTCCTATCCTCGTCTCCGGTCGGACGGTACATTTTCTTTGCATAGTCCACGTGGGTAGCGTATAAATAGTGATAATACGAGAATTTCAGATAATCGTCCGCTAAAGGCAAATGAAATGAAACCGGCAGATTAAATTCGTACTGCGTCGCTTTTACGCCGATTTTTCTCGTGTAGTTGTGCGAGTGGAGATCGACAGAGTAAAGCACGTTTGGTAAAATAAAGCTATCGGTAAATTTATGATATTGAAAGCTCGGATACTCTTGAAGCGTGTCTTTATTTTCGTTCGGGCTACCGATCTTTGACGTATCCGTGTAATACCTCGCATATGCGCCGAAGTAATGCTTGTCGCTGCTTAGAAAATAGTTTAGTTTTGAGGTCACGAGAGGGTTATCGTCGCTACCCGAGCCGCGTTTTTTCAAATTTATATAGTCGATATCGTTTAGAGCCGTCGCATCGAGCCACAAGCCCTCTTGCAAATCCTCGTTTATCAGGTGCTTAACGAGTCTATCGCGCTCATATTTTACGTCAGCACCCTTGTGTGTTTTATTTTTTAACGGGAGTCTTAGCGAGTTTTTCTCGATCTGTCTTTGTCGGTAGCCCTCGGTATCTCTAAATGCGCCAAATGTCACAGAGCCTCTAGAATAAGGTGAATCGGCGAATCTAAACGTACCGTATATGCCTGTACCGCGTCTAGTGCGAATTTGCGGATCAAACTGTAAGTCCCAGCTGTCGTATTCGGCGATATAGATCGGTTGTTTGTAGTAAAATCCGTCGTTTTTGCCGTAACCAAACTCAGGCGGTAAAAGGCCTGTGCGTCTGCGAGTGTCTGTAGAAAAGCCAAAATACGGCAGATAAAACACAGGGACGTTTCCTACGTAAAACACGGGATTAAAAAGGTGTAAAAATTTACTCTCGCGGTTTAGTTTACCGCTGCTAAATTTGATCTTCCAGTCCGGGTCTTGGACGTTGCAGCTCGATACTACCGCTCCGTTTACTTCGTAAAATTTAGACGTGCTATTACTCTCGTCGCTCTGCATCCATACTTCCATATCTCGGTTCATCATAAATAGCGTTTCGTAGTTACTATCTTTACTATTTAGGTCAATCTTTGCGTATGAGCAGCGCGAGATTTCGTCCTTGTTTCTTATCAAATTTACGTTACCAAAAAGCTCTAAGATCTCTTTTTGCTGATCGTAAACAGCTCTGTCCGCGCTCATCAAATAATCTTGCGAATACACAAGCACGTTTTTATCTGCGGTAACTATACCCTTATCGCGTTTTACGTCATCAGCCAAAAGCTCGAAATTTTGAGCCGCAAAGCAACTAAAAGCCCCAAACATTAGTAACAAAAAAATTCTAGTAAACATTTATAACTACCGTTTTCGCAGCTTTATCTTGCCACGTTTGAAATAATGGATTTGAAAACGCCCATGCAAAACCTAGGAAAAATGCGTTTTCACCGATGATGCGAACCAAAGATCGAGTGAGAGAATTTAGCAAGCCTGGCTTATCGAGCAGATCGATATCCACGCACACGATCTTCATAGCGACCTTGCCGATACTAGCGCCGCAGTACCACGTAAAAAACGTCTGATAAATAACCTCGAGCAAAACGATCTGCGGTATCATTTCCATAGCTAGCGCACTGATCTGCTCGTAGTCCAGCCCATCAAATTTTTCGTAGTAGACGACATAAAACAAAAATGAGATTAAAAACTTATCTATCCCCCATGCGACGGCTCTTTTACCGACGCTAGCGAGAGTGATGTTTTCGTTTTCGAGCTTATCTATGACGCTCCTGCTCATTCACGTCCTTTTAGCATTTGCCAGGCGATATCTTTTCGGTACTGCAAGCCGTCAAATTTTACGTTTTCGCAAAGCTCATAGGCCTTTTGCTGCGCTTGTTTTATGCTTTTGCCAAGCCCCACGCACACGAGTACTCGTCCACCGTCAGCATAGATCTCGCCGCCCTGCTCGCTCACTCCTGCGTATGCTATGTGTGAGTTTTCCGGGGCATTTTTTATGCTGATTTTAGCCTTAGGCGAGTTTGAAAAAGGATAGTTTTTACTAGCCATCACTACGCCTACGGCAAATTCGTCCTTTAGTTTTACGGGTTTTTGATCGCCCTTTGCCGCGTTTAGTAAAATTTCACCCAGATCGCCGTCGATCAGCGGCATTAGCACCTCACACTCCGGATCGCCGAAACGCACGTTAAACTCGAGCACGTACGGCACGCCCTTAACCACCATAAGCCCCACGAAAAGCACGCCGCAAAAAGGATTTCCCTCGGCTTTCATGCCTTTTAGAGTCGGTTTTACGACCTCTTCTTCGACCTGTTTTATTAGTTCAGAGCTTGCTAGCGGACTAGGAGCGTACGCACCCATGCCGCCCGTGTTTGGCCCCTCGTCGTTATCTTTTAGGCGTTTATGATCTTGCGCTACCGGCAAGCTAACGAAATTTTCGCCGTCGCAAATAGCAAAAAAGCTAAGCTCGAATCCGTCTAAAAACTCCTCCACGACCACGCGTTTGCCGGCCTCGCCAAAACTCTCGCCGCTTAGCATATCACGAGCCGCGGCCTTTGCTTCATCGCGGCTTTGCGCGATTATCACGCCTTTGCCGGCGCACAGTCCGTCGGCCTTAACGACGACGGGAGCGGTAAGAGAGTCTATAAATTTAGCCGCAGCATCGTAATCATCGGTATTTAGATAAGCAGCCGTTCGAATAGCGTTTCTAGCTAAAAAATCCTTCATAAACGCCTTACTACCCTCAAGCCTAGCCGCGGCCTTGCTCGGTCCGAAAATGTTTAAATTTCGCGCCTTAAAGATATCCACGATGCCGTCGCTTAACGGCGCTTCGGGGCCGACGATCGTTAGTTCTATCTGCTCCGTCTCCGCAAATTCTGCAAGCTGATTATAGTCTTTGATATTTAGATTTGTGCCGAGTTTTGAGCTAGCTCCGTTTCCTGGAGCAAAGAAAAGCTCGTGTTTGCGGGATTCTTGAAGTTTTAGAGCTATTGAGTACTCGCGCCCGCCGCTTCCGATTATCAAAATTTTCATAATTTCTCCAAAAATAAAAAACCCAAGTGAGCGGTGCGCATATAAGTGGCCCGAAAATTCAAAGCCAACCTTGCAAATAGGCGGTTCCTTTAGGTCGCAACTTCTCGCGCTCGCACGCTCAAACGAAGCCGCGTCGCACGGTCGCCGCACATCTTCGCCGAAACTAATGTGTTGGACCCTATAAAAATACGCTGCCAAATCACTCAGGCAAGGTTATTATATAAAATTTTAGCTTAAAGTAGCGTTTTTGCGAGGCTTACGCAGGAATTTATATTTTGCTGGGCACTCACTACGGGCGAGGTAAAAATTTCTAACTCTTTTGCCGTCGTAAGCCCGATAGCGACGGCTTTATAGCTCTCATCCCAGCCAAAATTTCGCATAAAATTTCGCACTGCTGAGGGAGCTGTAAAAATAATCGCTGAGTTTTTAGGCGGTTTTTGCTCCTCGCAAAGCGGTTTAAAGACGTTTTCGTAAGCGATTATTTGCGTCAAATTTACGCCGCTTTCTCGTAAAATTTCACCAACGCTCGAAGCCGTCTCGCGCACTCTTAAAAACAGCGTTTTTTTGCCTTGCAGAAGCGGTGCGATCTCTGCGGCAAAATCGTTTCCGTGAGCGTTTTGTGCGGTGTAAATTTGAGCGAAGCCAAACTCGCTAGCCGCGCGGCTAGTGCCTTCGCCGATGGAGTAAATTTGCAAAATAGCAGGCAAAATTTGATTAAATTTTAGAGCGTTTACGGAGTTTTTGGAGGTCAAAACCAGCGCGTCAAATTTGGCTAAATTTACGCTAAATTTATTAAATTTTATCTCGTTTAAAACCAGCGTCTTTACGCCTTCAAATTCCAAATTTGACCCGACCAGATAGATCATTTTCGCCCTTAAATTTATGATTTTGCGACCGAATTTTACCGCAAATCCTCAAATTTTAAAAGCCGCAGCCAAAAACGCTAACTCTATTTCGCTGCGTTGCGCCTGCTTAGGTACTCTTTTGCCTTTTGTTTTAGCGCTTTATATAGCTTGCCAGCCTCGTCTGCGCCGTATTTTTTCACTAGTCCGTTATGAAAATCGCCCAAATTTTTACTTTCAAACGCGATTTTTCTAATCTCTTGCTTTTTAGCCTCGTCTATTTTGAGCAGAAACTGCGTTTTTGCCGCATTTTCAGCTTTATTTTTTGCCTCATTTTGCGGTGCGGGAGCTTGCTTTGATTTTTGCGGCGGACGCTTGTTTGATAAATTTTGCCCTTTTTCGTCCGCCTTAAGATCCTCGCTAGAAGCTTTGTCGCTCAAATTTTGCTCCGCGCCTTTTAGCTGCTCGGCAGAACCCAGATTATCGTTCAAATTTGACTCGGCAACTTTAACTTCCTCGATTGTCGCCGCACCGCTTTCACTTTCTAAAGATTGCAGTTTTAAAGACTCCAAATTTTGAACATTTTGCGAGCTATTTTCTAAATTTTGCTCTTTTGTCGAAGTGCTTTGAGTATGTAAAGTCTCGCCACTCAAATTTGACACCATTTGCGACTTTTCTCGCTCGTCAAGTTTTTGCTCGTCGCCTTTTGTCGCAGTCTGTGATTTTGTAGAATTTGGCGTTGCTATACGCTTTACTTCGCCTTTTTGTGAGCTTTCTATTTGAGGTTTTTTGTAAATTTTCCTAGCGTCTTCTTTGAGCGCGTTATACACGCCGGCACCGTCTTTGCTGCCGAATTTTGAGATAAATTTCATATGAAGTTCGCTGAGGCTGCCCGAGTTTCGTATCAGGATCGCGATTTCGTCTCGGTTTTCTTCGATGAGCTGCGCCGTATGCGAGCGGTTGAAGTCAAATTTGAGCTTATGAAATTTACCGCCGTTTTTATCTTGCTTATTAAAAAAATCTATCACGTCGTCGTAAAATTTATCGTTGCTAACGATGTAAATTTTGCCTTTTTTGTGCGAGAGTTTGCCCATTAAAAATGTGATTATTTTATCGGCATAGTCCTTGTGAGCGCTTTGTAAAAGTATGATTTTTATTTTGATTTTTCGCGCTAGAAACCACGCCAAAACAGAGATGCTTAGTTTTTGTCTATTGTTGGTTACGATATAAATTTTATCTTTTTCGCCTAGCTTTTTTAGCGTCGCTAGATTATCTACGCTTATGTTTTCGTCATCTATTATAAATCTTGCCATATATTTCCTAAACGAGTCGGGGCAATCGCCCCAAAACTCTACATCTTATCTTTTGTCACGATAAGCAGCATTTTAAATTTTTCCGGTATCTTTAGTCCATGCGGGATTTTACCCGGAAGCACGATGGTATCGCCCTTTTTGATATCAAAATGCTCGTCGCCTATAGTTAGCTTCATCTCGCCGTCAAGCGCGATCAAAAGCGCGTCGCCCGGAGCTGCGTGAGTGGAGAGCTGTTGGTCCTTTGAAAACGACAGTAGCGACATCGAGCCGCTTTCGTTTTTGACGAGCGTTTTGCTCACGATTTTGCCTTCTTCGTATTCGACTGCATCCACTAGGCTAAAAATAGCCGCCTTAGGTAAATGATCTATCATTAAGTCCTCCTTAAAATCGATTGAGACGTATTTCGTCGGTTCGTTGAAAATTAATTTTCGCCATACTTTTTTCTCTATCAAGCAGGTCTGCTCGCCGCCCAAATGCATTTGCCTTTCGCCGTAGTGCAGACTCGCGCCGCCCTCTACGACCCACGCGAGGCTGTCGCAAAATAGCATCTCGTGATCCAGCTCCTCGCCCGTATCAAAAGCAAACACGTCCACGTGAGCGTTTTCGCAATCAAAAATCCTCTTGCTAACGACGCTTTTTGCGACGACCTTCGTATCGGCGTTTAGATTGTAAATTTTACTCATTTTTCTTCCTTTCGTAAATTTACGCGTCATTGTAGCTAAAATTTTCGGACGATTTGTTGATAAGGATTATCTCTTATTATTAAATTTAAGTCGGTTTAAAATGAAATTTAGGCGCAAAAACGCCTAAATTTTACTCCCACTCTATCGTTGCGGGCGGTTTGCTCGAGATGTCGTAAACTACACGGTTGATGCCGTCTACTTCGTTTATGATGCGACGAGAGACGTTTTCTAGCAGATCGTAAGGTAGGCGCGAGAAGCTGGCCGTCATGCCGTCGCTAGCGTCCACTACGCGTATGCACACGGCGTTTTCGTAGGTGCGGTTATCGCCCATGACGCCTACGGAGTGCACGTTTAGCAGCACGCAAAATGCCTGCCACGTTTTGTTGTACCAGCCGCTTGATTTTAGCTCGTCGCGCAGGATCACGTCGGCTTTGCGCAGTAGCTCGAGGCTCGGCGTATTTACCTCGCCCATTATGCGGATCGCAAGGCCCGGTCCAGGGAATGGATGACGAAACACGAGCTCGCGCGAAAGACCGAGCTCAAGGCCTAGCTGGCGTACTTCGTCTTTAAAGATTTCTCTTAAAGGCTCGATCAGCTCAAAGCTCATCCAATCAGGCAGTCCGCCTACGTTGTGGTGGCTTTTGATCGTCTTGCTAGATCCAACGACCGAGCTTTCGATGATGTCGGTATAGAGCGTACCCTGGGCTAAAAATTTGACGTTATCGTGCTTTTTGGCCTCTTTTTCAAAGATTTCGATGAAAGTTTCACCGATGATCTTGCGTTTTTTCTCTGGATCGGTTACGCCTGCTAGCCTTTCTAGGAAAGTTTTACTCGCGTCTATGCTAACTAGCTCCACGCCAAGCTTGGTTCTAAAGGTCGCTTCAACCTGCTCGCACTCGCCCGTTCTAAGTAGTCCGTTATCGACGAAAACCAGGATCAAATTTTGCGGTATCGCAGCGGCTAAAAGTGCAGCGGTAACGGAGCTATCTACACCACCGCTAACGGCGCAAAGGACCTTTTTATTGCCCACGGTTTCTTTGATTTTAGCGATCTGGGTTTTAGCAAAGCTGCCCATATTCCACGTGCTTTCGCAGCCGCAGATATATTTAGCGAAATTTTTTAAAATTTGGGTACCAAACTGGCTGTGCTGTACCTCTGGATGAAACTGCAGAGCGTAAAATTTGCGCTTTTCATCACCAAATACGCAATAAGGCGAATTTTCGCTCGTCGCGATCGCTTCAAAGCCGTTTGGCAAATTTTTTACGAGGTCGGAGTGGCTCATCCAGACGGTTTGCTTTTCGGGCGTATCGGTAAAAAGCGGATGAGATTTTAGGACGTTAAGGCTAGCCTTGCCGTACTCTTTGTGAGAAGCCGGAGCGACTTCGGCGCCAAATTTATGCGCCAAAAGCTGCATGCCGTAGCAAATGCCCAAAATCGGCAGCTTTAGCTTAAATACGCCCTCATCGCAAAAATATGCATCAGGAGCATAAACGCTAGCAGGACCGCCGCTTAGGATTATGCCTTTTGGTTTTTTTGCTTTGATCTCCTCGACCTTAGCGTTAAAAGGCAAAATTTCGGTATAAACACCTTGCTCGCGCAGGCGTCTAGCGATGAGCTGGGTGTACTGCGAGCCAAAATCCAAAACTATTATCGTGTTATTCATGATTGCCCTTTAAAAATATAAATGAAAAATTTCAAACTGTATGTACCAGATCACGACCGATACGATATAGCCGGCAACCACGGTCCAAGCGTATTTCATATGTGCGCCGAAGGTGTAGATACCCTTTAGTTTACCCATGACGCCAACGCCTGCTGCAGAACCGAAGCTAATCATCGAACCGCCGATACCCGCAGTCAAGGTAACTAGTAGCCACTGGCTTAAATTTTCGCCCGCATCAGCGCCCATCATAGGATTTGCTTTTAGCACGGCAGACATAACAGGAACGTTATCCACGATAGCAGATAGGAAGCCGACGCCGATATTTACGGTCGTAGCGCCGAATTTATCATAAAGCGAAACTGCATAGTTTAAAAATCCGACAAAGTGCAGCGCGCCGACTGCCGCAAGGATACCGAAAAAGAATAAAAGCGTGTTGTTTTCGATCTTTGACATATAGTGAAAGACATGCATAGGCTCTTCGTTTTTGTTTGTTTTTTTGTAGATGTAGGTGTAAATACTAAGAAGCGAGAAGCCAAACATCATGCCCCACATCGCAGGCAGATGGAAAAGCTGGTGCATCATAACAGCCGAGAAAATCGTAGTGACGCCAAGTCCTATAACGACTTTACCGCCTTTTTTGATGCTTACTTTAGGCTCTGCGGCCGGATCAAAATGCGGGCTCCCAGCGGGTACTATGCGCACTAGTAAAAATGCGGTAACTAGCCAGCCGATAACAGAAGCAGGAAAAAGAGCGAAAAAGTCGATAAAAGGAGCTTTGCCAGCAGCCCACGCCATTAGCGTCGTGATATCACCAAACGGACTCCATGCGCCGCCTGCGTTTGCGGCTACGACGATGTTTATCGCTCCCGCGACTAAGAAATTCGTATTGTTTTTATCTATCGTTAAAAGAACGGTAGAAAGGATAAGAGCGGTGGTTAGATTGTCAGCAACGGGGCTAATGAAAAACGCCAAAACGCCCGTTAGCCAAAAGAGTCTTTTGTAGGTATAGCCCTTTGAGACGAGGTTGTATTTTAGCGCGTTAAACACGTCTCGCTCGATAAGCGCCTCGATATAGGTCATCGCAACCATCAGGAAAAACACGATCTGCGAAATCTCTAGAATCAGGTGATTTACCTCATTTTGCAACAAATGCACATCTAGGCCGTTTGCCAGCATATAAAAGCCGATAAGCAGAAACATAAAAGTGCCGATAAATATAGCCGGCTTAGCCTTGTCGATGTGAAAATTTTCCTCCGTAGCGATGAAAAAATATCCCACGACGAAAATAATGAGGCTCGCGATACCCACCCACGTAGTCGTTAAATTTAAAGCCTCGCCCGCAGCGTCGCCGCTACCGAAGGCTAAAGCGAAAAACAGACTTAAAAGTCCGACGATCTTCATTTGCTCTCCTTGATTTATAGTTTATTTATTTTTTCGGTTTTGCTGTTTGAGGGCTCGGACGGCGCTTCGTAGAACGGATCGCCCTTGTGGCCGCAGCCTGCTATAAAAATTAACAAAAAAAATGCTAAAATCGCCTTATGAAAGACGCTAAGACTATTATTCGACATATTGTTGATAATCCTTTTTATAAAGAGTTAAAAAACCGTAGCGAATGCGGGGAATTTTTACAGCTTTTAAGCCTAAATCATCGCAGGCTCATCGCCTTTTGCTACGAGAAAAACGGCATTTTGTTTTTCGCCCTGTTTCATCCGCTAGGACTTCAGGAATTAAAAAGCGATAGTAGTATAAAAATGTTAAAAGGCTTATTAAAAATTTATTCTAGCGTAAATTTTGACGGCAGGCTTGCTCGCGTGACGGACGTTAAATTTTTTGTGATAAAGCATTTAAAATTTAAAAAAGCGACCGACCCATACGAAAAAAAACGAATTTTTACCTACGCGGAGCCTGCTAAAGGCGAGTTTGTAAATTTAGCCAGAAGCGAGCGGTTTTTCGAGGGTTTTGAAAAAATTCGCCTTGCTATAAAGCAAAATTTAGCCAAAGAATCAGGCGGGGCGCGATGAATCAAATTCGGCCGAATTTAATCCAAAGCGCAAATTTACCAACGGGAGTCAAATTTTGCTAATCGACGAGATCCGCTCGCTACCCACCCAGCCGGGCGTTTATCAGTATTTCGACAAGGCCGGCAAGCTTCTTTACGTCGGTAAGGCTAAAATTTTAAAAAACCGCGTTAAAAGCTACTTTTCATTTACGCCCGCGCTCGCCCCCTCACCCAAGCTGGGCCCGCGCATCCACAAGATGATCAGCGAGGCCGTACACCTTGAGTATATCGTCACTCCCAGCGAAGCCGACGCGCTGATACTGGAAAACTCCTTCATCAAGCAGCTAAGGCCCAAATACAACATCTTGCTACGCGACGACAAGACCTATCCCTACATCTACGTAAATTTGGACGAGGATTTCCCACGCTTTGAGATCACGCGCAAGATCGTCCGAGGCAAAAACGTCAAGTATTTTGGCCCATATTTTCGCGGCGCGCGCGAGCTTTTGGATGCGCTAAGGCTAAGCTTTAAACTTGTGCAAAGCAAAAGCGCGCTCAAAGCCACGGGAGCGTACTTGCCCTATCAGATCGGTTACTCCGAGGCGCCTCTCATCAGCAAAATTTCGCCCGCAGACTACGCCAAGGTCGTAGAGGGCGCGATCGCAGCACTAAATAATCCTCTTTCTATGCTGCCAAAGCTCGTAAATTTGATGAACAAATACGCCCAAAACGAAAACTACGAGCAAGCCGCCCTCGTGCGCGATAAGATCAACGCGATCAAGGATCTAGACGTCAAAATCGAGGTCGATCTAGCCAAGCTTGAAGATTTTGAGGTTTTTGCCGTGGGAGCGGAGCAAAATTTGCTTTGCGCGGTGCGTTTTAGCGTGCACGGCGGCAAAATCAGCGGCGTGTATCAAAACATCACAAACGCCAAAATGAGTTCGCAAGGCGATCTAAACGACGCGTACAAACAAATCGTTTTAGAGAGCTTCCCGGCCGGCGCGCCCGTCGTGAGCGCAAAAATTTACACGCTAGAAGCCTTTGAGGATGCAAGCCTCGTAGAGGAGATCTTGAGCGCTCGCCACGGCCGTAAATTTAGCATTTCCGTGCCTAAAATCGGCGAGAAAAAGCGTATCTGCGAAATGGCGCTAACAAACGCGCAGGTCTTTATCCAAAAATACCTAAAAACCCACGACGACGCGTTTTTGGACGAGCTAAAGGAGTATTTCGGCCTAGCATGCGCGCCGCATGTCATCGAGACCTTTGACAACTCGCATATGTTCGGCGCGGCCGCGGTCGGCGCGATGGTGCGCTTTGAGCACGGAAGCTTCGCCAAAGAGCACTACCGCCACATGCACCTCTCCCACGCAAACGACTACGATCAGATGCGCCAGATGCTCACAGAGCGAGCTTTGCGGTTTGACAAGCTTAGTCCGCCCGATCTCTGGCTCATCGACGGCGGTCAGGCGCTACTAGACCTCGCCTCGGATATCATCGCTAGTAGCGGCGCAAACGTCGATATACTCGCCATATCAAAAGAAAAAATAGATGCCAAAGCCCACCGCGCAAAAGGCGGCGCGAGAGATAAAATTTACACTAGTAGCGGCGTATTTACGCTACCAACGGGCGACAGACGGCTGCAGTTTTTTCAGCGACTTCGCGACGAGGCGCACCGATTTGCCATCACCTTTCATCAAAAAACCAAGCGCAAAGAGGATCTGGGCGCTAGCAAGCTAGCAGACGCGGGCGTATCGGCTGGCAGTATCGCAAAGCTCGTTAAATTTTACGGTAGCTTTGAAGCGATAATGACCGCAACGAGCGAGGAGATCGAAAAGGTGACGAATAGGAGCGTAGCAGCCAAGATCGAGCAGCTAAAAGAGAGTGAAATTTGATGAAATTTGGGGATTGTTTTTGTAAAATTTGCCCTGAAATTTGAGCTAAATTTGACATATTTGTTTTCGTTAAATTTGAAAGGGCAAATTTAACTCGCCGCTTTTGGGTAAATTTCGCCGCGGTTATTTGCAAGTCAATCCGTCAAATTTGACGCAAAAAGCGATCAAATTTGCGCGCTAAACCTAAAATTTACGCGAGCGATTACGTAGCGCAAATTTAAATTCCGCGTCGCCGCCAAGGTCTTCTTCGGCAAATTTATCGTTTCACAGCTTTTTCTATCGCTTGCGCCGCGTCGCAACCGTCGTTCCAGCCGTATGCGCACGCCTTTTGCAGATAGTTTTTTGCGCTATCGACATCTTTTTCGCCGAGCATTGCGTTGTAGTAAAGTACGCCAAGATTAAAGCAAGACATCCCGTCCTTTGCCTCGCAGGCTTTGCGCCAGATTTCGCCCGCTTTTTGCGCGTCTTTTTTGACGCCGAATCCCTGCTCGTAAAGCGAGCCTAAATTTGCGCAACCCAGCAAATACCCGCTATCGCAGGCTTTTTTATAGAGCTCGGCGGCCTTTGGCGCATCGGCCTTGACGCCCTCGCCTTTGCGGTAGGCGACGCCCAAATTTACGCAGGCGCGCACGTACTCCCCGTCGCACGCCTTTTTAAACAGCGCGAATGCCTTTTCGTAGTTTTTTCCCAGGTCGCACTCTTCAAGCTTGACGCCGATGTAGGCAAGACCCAAGTTATCGCAGCTCTCAAAATCGCCCGCATCGCAACCTTTTTGAAGCCCGCTCGTATCGCATTTTGCAGCATTTAAAGAAATCGCCGTAAAAACGGCTAAAAATATAAATTTATTCATCTTGCATTTTCGATATCAAATTTAACGCGCCGTTTTGTAACTAGCGCAAATTTAAGCCTGAGCAACTGGACAAATTTAACGAAATATTGCGCCCGTCAAAAGTCAAATTTGACCTAAATTTATGCCTTTTTGCCTTTTTTCTTGCCTTTGTCGCCAGACTCTTCGCCCTTAAACCACCCCTTTATCTTGTCCAAGATTCCTTCGTCCTCTTCTTCGTCGTAGCTCGCCTTGCCGGCCTTGATACCAAAGCTTTCTTGTAGCTGATTTAGTAGAGAGATTTGCTCATCGCTTAGCTCTTTTGGCGTCTTTATCGCGATTTGCGCTACAAGCCTGCCGTAGCGCTTGGTATTTACGTTTTTTACCCCGAGCCCGTCAAATACGAACTGCTGCTTGTCTTTTGCGCCCACTGGCAGCTTTAGTTCGGTCGTGCCCTTTAGCGTCGGGATCGTGATCGTCTCGCCCAAAACCGCCTGCGTGAAAAATACCGGAATCTCGATATAAACGTCGCTTTCGTGACGCACGAAATGCTCGTCGGCTTCAACCTCGATATGCACGTACAGATCGCCCCTGGCGCCGGTTGATGATACGTTGCCCTTTTCGCTCACGCGCATGCGCATGCCGTCGTCGATGCCCTCGGGGATATTTACTTTCACGCTTTGGCGTTCTTCTTTGTAGCCGCTACCGCCGCAATCAGAGCATCTATCCTTGACCGTTTCGCCCGTGCCGTTACAGTACGGACACTCCTGCACGAAGCTCATAAAGCCTCGCTGCTGCGATATCCGCCCCCTGCCCTCGCAGTGCGGACATATGTGCGTTTTGCCGTCTTTCGAGCCGCTGCCTTTGCAGGTTTGGCACGGTTTTTTGATCGTAAAATCTATCTCTTTTTCGGTGCCAAACACAGCTTCGTTAAATTTGATCCTAAGAGCTATCTCTAAATCGAGCGGATATTTGTCGCTGCTTCTTTTGCGGCTGCTTGCGCCAGAGCTAAATCCGCCGCCGAAAAACGAGTTAAAGATATCGCCCAAATCAAAATCAGCGCTAAATCCGCTAGAGCTAAAGCCGCCCCTGCCCTCAAGCCCGGCCTTGCCGTATCTATCGTATATCGCGCGCTTTTCCTCGTCGCCTAGCACCTGGTAGGCTTCGTTTACCTTTTTAAAATTTTCTTCCGCTTCTTTGTCGCCTTGATTGCGGTCCGGATGATACTTTAGCGCTAGTTTTCTAAATGCTTTTTTTATGGTTTCAGAGTCGCTATTTTTGCTGATTTCTAAAATTTCGTAGTAGTCTATTTCCACAAAATCTCCTAAAATTTTTAAATTTAAAGGGCGATTTTATCTTATTATTTATAAAAATTCAAAGCGGGGGAGAATTTTAGACGAGGATATAAAATCGGAAAAAAAATTTAACTTTTTTTGGTTATAATCATTTTCGTTAAATCTATTTGAAAGGCTTAAAATGATTAATGTTTTAATGATTGAAGACGATCCGGAATTCGCGCAAATCCTATCCGAGTACTTGAGCGATTTTAATATAAAAGTAACAAATTTTGAAGATCCTTATTTGGGACTAAGCGCCGGAGTGAAAAATTTCGACCTGCTCATCCTAGATCTCACCTTACCAGGCATGGACGGCCTAGAAGTGTGCAAAGAGATCCGCAGCAAATACAACATCCCTATCATCATCTCCTCTGCTCGCAGCGATATCAGCGACAAAGTCGTAGGCCTGCAGCTAGGCGCGGATGACTATCTACCGAAACCGTACGATCCAAAGGAAATGTACGCGCGCATAATGAGCCTAATCCGCCGCTACAAAAAGACCAACGAAGTGCAAGAAGAGGTCGTAGATACGCTATTTAGGATAGATGAGCGCAGACACGAAATCTACTACAACAACGAAAGCCTAACGCTAACGCCGGCAGAGTATGAAATTTTGAGCTATCTTATCAAACAGCACAGCTTTTCAGTCTCTCGCGAGCAGCTAGTTTATAACTGCAAAAGCCTAAAAGACAAGGACTCAAAGAGCCTAGACGTCATCATCGGCAGACTAAGAACCAAGATCGGTGACAGCTCAAAAGCGCCTAAACATATATTTTCGGTACGCGGAATAGGCTATAAACTCATAGGATGAGATACTCCTTAACCACGAAGATTTCGGTAGTTTTCGCGCTGGCGTTTTCGCTTGTTTGCATTTTGTTCTATACGTTTGCGAGCATACAGCTAGATAATGCGTTAGAAAAGATAAAAAACAAGCAGTTAAACGCGATAAACTACCTCATTGCCTCATACGAAAAATCAAATCCGCCTAGCGATTTGACTAATTATTTTAGAAATTTTGGACTAACCTACGTTAAAAGCGACAAAACCGTCGCAAACGTCATAAGCACGGGTAAGACTGTCTTTGCCAAGCAAACGCAGCTGGGACTATTTCAGTCGCTGCTTTTTCAGGATAGTTTGTACCTACAGATCAAAAATCCTTCGTTTCAAATTTTACTCGAAAGCGACGATACGAAAAACATAAACGATCCGATCTGGGTTGGTTTTATCCTCACGACGGCGCTTCTTGTATCGCTCTATGTTTCGGTAATGAAGTCGCTGATGCCGCTTAAAAAACTAAGCTCGGATATCAGGAAATTTGGCGCCGGAAACATGGACGTAAATATCGCCAAACCCGACTCCGACGACGAGATTGCCAAGGTCGCGATAGAATTTGACGCCGCAGCTAGCAAGATCAGGGAGCTTTTGCGCTCTAGGCAGCTGTTTTTACGCACGATCATGCACGAGCTAAAAACTCCGATCGGCAAGGGGCGCATAGTCTCAGAGATGGTGCAAAATCCTACGCACAAAACGCGCTTGATAGCGATATTTGAGCGGCTAGATATGCTCATAAACGAGTTTGGCAAGATCGAGCAACTACTATCCAAAAACTACGCGCTAAACTATCAGGAGTCATACTTTTCAAACATCCTTGATCAGGCGCGCGACATGCTGATGCTCGATAAATTTGAAGAAAAAGTGAGCGTAGATATCCGCCGAGATATATTGCTACGCGTGGATTTCGGACTCTTTTCGCTCGCGATAAAAAATCTCATAGATAACGCCCTAAAATACGCCGACGACAAAAAGGCGCAGGTTATTTGCGACATAGACGGTATCGTCGTGAGAAATCTAGGCCAACCGCTACAAAATCCTATCGAGTACTACATGCAAGCCTTTATCCGCGAAAAGGGCAGCAAAAGCAGCGGCATGGGGCTAGGCCTTTACATCATCGACCACATCTGCCGCATGCACAAATTTAGTCTAAAATACTCCTATGAGGACGGCTTCCACTCATTTAAAATTTGCACCAATCCAAAGGAAAGCGTTGAAAAAAGGGCTTGAGAAATTTAACGAACTCGTGGCGGCCTTTGAGCGGCTACCTGGCGTTGGCAAAAAGTCCGCCCAGCGCTACGCCTATCACGTCTGCCTAAAGGATAGCTTCGGCGGACTAAAGCTCGCGCAAAGCATTGAAGACGCCGTGAGATTTACTGGCAAATGTCAAATTTGCGGTGGGCTTAGCGAAGATGAAATTTGCGACATTTGCAGCGATGAAACGCGCGACAAGGAGCTGCTAGCCGTCGTAGAAAGCCCAAAAGATATCCTAGTTTTCGAGCAAAGCGCGATCTACCGCGGACGCTATTTCGTACTCGAGGAGATAACGCCGGAGCAAACCGAAAAACTACGCGATGTCATCCGCCAAAACGGCGTAACTGAGATCATTTTCGCGCTCACGCCGGGGCTTAGCAGCGACGCGGTGATGGTTTTTATTGAGGATAAGCTAAGCGATTTGGGCGTTAAATTTAGCAAGATAGCCCAAGGCGTACCAACAGGCGTAAATCTCGAAAATATCGACCTTCTATCGCTTATGAAAGCGCTTGATAGCAGGACGGAACTGTAAATTTAACTCAAGCGCATGAAGCTTTTTGGAAATTCACGTTGCGTTTTTAAATTCGCTCAAATTCAAATTTAAGACTATGCAAGCAAATTTGCCGCCGCATTTCACACAGGCATCCCCCTCAAATTTAACCCACCGCAAAAGCTGGTAAAATTTGCAACGACTCAAATTTGACGCGTAGCCCCAAAATCAAATTTTACAAGCACGACAAGAATAAAAAGAAAATTTTAAAAAGAGAAATTTACGACCCGAAGGCCGTAAATTTAAGCCGCCCGAAATGAGCGGCGAGAAGTTATTTCGTAGTTTTTTGGATATACGAGAACTCGGAAATCTTCGTCCACTCGCGAGCCTTAGCCAAAAACGCTCTTTGAGAGTCCAATATCTCCTTAAACAGCGGATCTTTCGCCGCCTCTTCGTCTAGGATTTCGTCGCTTGCTTTTCTAAGCGCGTCCATGACGTCCTGCGGGAATGAGCGAACCTCGATATCAGGATACTCCGCTTTCATCTTTGCCCAGTATTCTGCGTTATCAAAGAATGAGCGCGTATTTAGCATGCTAGCTACCTCGTTAGCCGCAGCCTCGATCACAGCCTGAAGATCGGCAGGTAGCTTCTCGTAAGTCTTTTTGTTTACGAAAAACTGAGTTTGGCCGCTCGGCTCTTGCCAGCCTGTGTAGTAGTATTTGGCGATCTTGTGAAAACCAAGACCCATATCAAACGCAGGGCTCACCCACTCGACCGAGTCGATCGTGCCCATCTCTAGCGCCATATATAACTCGCCGGTCGGGATCGTGTTTATAGTCGCTCCCACGCGCGCCATCACCTCGCCGCCAAAGCCAGGGATCCTGATTTTTAGGCCCTTTAGGTCCTCTACGCTTTTGATCTCTTTTTTAAACCAACCGCCCATTTGCGTGCCTGTGTCGCCCGCGTTAAAGACTTTGATGTTGTATTTATCGTAAACTTTTTCCTCTAGTTGCTTGCCACCGCCAAACTCATACCATGCGCGTAGTTCACCTGCAGTCATACCAAAAGGCACGGCGGTAAAAAACATAGTGTTTGCGTCCTTGCCCTTATAGTAATAAGACGCAGTATAGCCGATATCGTACTGACCGCCCTTAACGAAGTCTAGGATACCAAACGGCGCCTTGTGCTTAGACGGATAGTCTATCCTCACCTCTAGCCTGCCATCGCTTAGCGTCTCGACCACGCGTTTAAATTCTTTCGCTGCGTCGCCCAAAACCGGAGTCGTGCTCTCCCAGGTGCTGGCTAGCTTTAGCTTATAGGTTTTGTCCGCTGCGTTCGCGCTTAGCGCTAAACCGAAAGCAGCCAAAACCGCTAAAAACTTTTTCATTTTTGCTCCTTAAAATAAATTGGCCGATTATACTTATTTTTTTTAAAAATTTGGTAAAATTGCGCAAAAAAGGGGCATCCATGAATAAAAAAACCAAAATCCTAGCCACGGTCGGACCAGCCAGCGAATCCATAGAGGTTATGGAGCAATTAGTTTTAGCAGGAGTCAATGCTTTTAGGCTAAATTTCAGCCACGGCACGCACGAATACCATAAATCCAACATAGATAAAATCAGGCAAGTAGAGGCAAAACTCGGGCGGAAAATAGGCATATTTCAGGATATCTGCGGCCCAAAAATAAGAGTCGGCAAGCTAGACAGAAGCGAATTTAAACTAAAAACCGGCGATACGCTAATCTTCGTAAAAGACGAAATAATCGGCGAGCAAATAGACGAAAATCACTATAAGCTTTGCATAAATCAGCCTCAAATTTTAGCCGCGCTAAAAACTGGCGAGTACATATATCTATGCGACGGACAGATCCGCGCTAAAATCACGCAAGCAAGCGCCCAAAAAGTAGAAGCCGTGGTCGAAAACGACGGGATACTCCGCTCGAACAAGGGCGTAAATTTCCCAAACACCAAGCTAAATATCGAGGTTATCACGCCTAAGGATTTAAAAGATTTAGAATTTGGCGCAAAAAACGGTGTGCACTTCGTCGCGATCTCTTTCGTACAAAACGCAAACGACATAAGAAAAGCTAGAGAAATCCTAAAAGGCTTTGGCTCCAGAGCTCAAATTTACGCCAAAATAGAAAAATTTGACGCCGTGGAGAATATCGACGAGATCATCGAGGCCAGCGACGGTGTGATGGTCGCTCGCGGAGATCTGGGTATCGAGGTGCCCTACTACAAGGTGCCGACGATCCAAAAGCTCATTATCAAAAAAGCAAACGAAGCAGTTAAGCCAGTCATCACGGCTACACAGATGATGCTAAGTATGGCCGAGCACGAAACAGCTACTAGAGCCGAGATCAGCGACGTGGCAAACGCCGTACTAGACGGCACCGACGTAGTCATGCTAAGCGAAGAAAGCGCAGTCGGCATCAACCCCGTAGCCGTCGTGAAAGCGATGAGCAACACCATAATCCAAACGCAGCAAATTTATCCTTTTAACAAATTTGATTTTGACCGTTACGATGACACGGATATGATGGCATCTAGCACCGCCAGGCTCGCCTCTGCGCTAAAAGTAGACGGCATAATCGCGCTAACCTCATCGGGTGGCTCGGCAGCAAAACTAGCCAGATACCGCACGGATATAGATATCATCGCCATAACGCACAACGAGCAGGCCGCGTATAGGCTAACTCTTTGCTGGGGCATAACGGCGGCATTCGTGATAGAAAAAGAAGAAAGACTGCACACGCTCATGGCTAAATCAATCAAAGCCGCAGTCGAAAAAGGCTACATAAAAGACGACAAAAGCTACATCATGACCGCTGGCTATCCGACGGGAGTGGCGGGTAGCTCAGACTTGATCAGAATTTTAAGAAAAGCTCAGATAGATTATTATCTAGAAGAAGCCGATAAATAAAGGGCTTTTCGCATCGAGGCCTCGATTTTGGCTTCATCAAGCGAGCCCTCAAAAAATAAATTTAATGCTAAAACCGCCTGAAAAAGTAGCATCTCTGAGCCGTCTTTATTCGCGAGCCCGCTAGCGGCGGCTAAATTTAAAAAAGGCGTTTTTTTGCCGTAAATAACGTCAAAGGCAAATTTGCTTTCATCAAAAATCGG
>CALCKS010000156.1 GCA_937965895.1 uncultured Campylobacter sp. | reverse complement strand
ACCAGCTGCCAAACTCGGCTCTCATTGGATACATGCCTTTAAATTCATTATGTTCTCTTGAGATAGAAATTCTATGTGCATCAAGGAAGCTATAACCAAGCTTTAAAAGATAGCTAAGATCGTTGCCATCGCCGCCTATCTTTCTTTTGTTGCCGCTTTTGCCGTAGTCGTAGCCCTTGTGATTAATAGCAGCTATAAAATCAAGCCCTTCAACTGGTGCAGTAAAGAGCATAAGACCTTGCGAAAATTCGTCGTTATTTGAGGCGTAGCCCGTTTTGATTTTTGCGCCGATGATCTCACCACTTTCTAGCAAGTCCTTTGCATCGACCGTTTTAAAGGCGACCGAACCGCCAAGTGCGCCTGAGCCATTTACTACTGACCTTGAGCCAACTTCGACATCAACGGCTTTTATAAGATCTGGATCGATTAGTAAGTCAGCGTTGTGGTGAAATGTATTTCCATTTTGTTTTGCACCATCTATCGTGATGTTTAGTCCGCGGTCACTAACGCCCCTCATGTAAATTTTTTGATTCATACCGTTTGTGCCGCCCACGTAGACGCCAGGGATGTCCCTCATCACATCTTTTACAAGACCGGCGTTTCTAGTTGAAATTTTGATATCATCAACACCATATCCACCACTGCTACTTGTTACCTCAACTCCGCTTAATACGCTCTCGTCTGCCCCGTTTGCACAAATTACTATGCTTGCTGCAAGAGAGAGTTTAAATAAGCTTTTAAATCTCATATTTCCTCCTATTTTGGTTATTAAAATTACTATTTTAGTTTATAGTCTAATTTTGAAATTGAATATTATAATTTTAAGTATAAATTTTGGATAAATTTTTGAGTTTTTAGATAAAAATATAAACTATTTTTAAATTTTAATTATCTAATGAATTAATTAAATATCGAAATAAAGGACTAAATTAAATAATTCTATCAAAGTAGTAAATAAGGTTAATTTTTAACAGAAAATTTCTTACAAGTATAAAAATTCTTAAATTTTATAGATAATTTTTATCAAGAAAAGCTTAAGAAATCTAAAATAAATTTTACTTTTTTAGCGCTCAGAATTGTTTTTATAAACACTCTTAAGTAGATTATGAAAAAATTTTATAAATTTTAAATAAGATAGAGCAAAAGTCTTGGATCTAATAAAAGTATCATGCAAATTTACTAGACGCCATTGAAGGCAAAAATGAAATATTAATTCAAATAAATATCATCTTTTTTTAAAGCCTTTTAGCCTTAGGCTCACGTTGATGTCTTACTAAAGTATAAGTGGTAGCGCAAACATCACCTTATCAAGGCTAAAGCCTCTCACATCCTCGCGCCGCCATCCCAGCGGTAAAGCTCGTAAAATTTAGATATATCCCCACTTAGCGCCCAGTATAAAAACTGCAAATAGCCAAGCTGCGTATCTTCCCATTTACCGCTATCTGGCGCGTAGTAAAAGACGTTGCCAGCTTTGCCACCAAAGGCACCGCCGTTTATCACGAAAAATTTATACAAAACATCGTTTGCCACGAACAAATTGCTAGGCATCTACCCTGCCTCGCTAAAGTTTTTGCCAAGGTTAAAGCTGTAAATTCCGCGCTTCATCTGCTCACATCCTGAACCAAGTAGGCGCAGCCAACCTCCATTCATCACGATGCCACCATACCTATAAACAAGCGCTCCCATCGGTGAGCAAGTAGTTACCTGAAGTCCTAAAAGCTCGCCTTGCGCCCTGCTCTCATCACGTAGTAAAATTTCACCCATTTTTAGCTTATTTAGCCGTTCTTCGACCAAGCTCCCAAGCCTGGCTTATTTGTATCTAAAAGCCACCCTAGAGCTCTTATTGTGTACCGTTACAATAAATTTAATGAA
>CALCKS010000155.1 GCA_937965895.1 uncultured Campylobacter sp. | reverse complement strand
GTGCGGCGCGACAGCGCGGTCGCACCCCTTGAACGTGCAGTGGGGTTGGAGAGGGCTTGGGAGAGGAAGGGGCGACGCTTCGTAAGTAGTACCCCCTTCCTCTCCCGAAGAAAAGAGAAAGGTGGATACAAAAGGGAGCTCTTTTGCTTAACTATGCTCACAACTGCGAAGCAGAGCGTAATTCAAGCATATTCCCCCTTAACAAGAAAGATTAAATTTAATGCTCAACACCAAATTTGACCAAAGCAAATTTAGCACCTTAAAGATGTGGGTCTCGGCGAGTAAAATTCTAAAATTTATTCAAATTTGAGCGACGCAAATTTGACTCCAAATTTGGCTTCAAATTTACAGCTAAAAAGTCAAATTTAAATTTCACTTCAGCCTATCGCCGAATTTTTGTTTGTCGCTCATATAGACGAAGCTTAGCACCTCGGCGACGGCGCGAAAGAGCTCCGCAGGTATCATATCGTTTACCTCGCACATCTTGTATAGCTCGCGCGCTAGCGGCGGATTTTCGACGATTTTGACGTTATTTTGCACTCCGATTTGCTTGATGCGAAGCGCTAGAAAATCCACGCCTTTAGCGAGGATCACTGGCGCTTTTTCCTTTGTTTTGTCGTAGCGAAGCGCGACGGCGTAGTGGGTCGGGTTTGTGATGATGACGTCTGCTTGCGGGATATTTTGCATCATTCTATTGCGCGCGGCTCGCATTTGCAGCTGGCGGATGCGACCTTTTACCTGCGGGTCGCCCTCCATCTGTTTGTATTCGTCCTTGATTTCTTGCTTGCTCATGCGCAGGTCGCGAAAATACTGAAAACGCACGATCAGCACGTCAAGAAGCCCGATGATAAACATCACGATGAGCATCACGGCGGCTAAAATCAGCATCTTTTCTTTTAGCCACGCTAGCTGCGCCGCCATCGAGAAAAACAGCGTATGCGGCAACTCTTTGATAAAGCTTAAAAACATCAAAAATCCGACCGTAAAAACCGCCGTGACCTTGAGCACCATTTTGATGCCGTCTATCAGTTTTTTAAGAGAAAAGAGATTTTTGAGCCCTTTTATCGGATTGATTTTGTTTAAATTTGGCTCTAAAGGCTTGGTTGTGAATATAAATCCAAACTGCATGAGGTTGGCGACGACGCCCGCGATCGCGATGCAAACGGCGATAGGTAGGATGATGAGCAGCGTGCGAAATATCGTCGTGATCGCGACGCTAAAGAGTAGCTTGCGCGTAAACTCCTGGCCGATTAGACTCTGATAGTAGTTATACAGCGTGAAAAACTGATCGCCGATGAAGCCAAGAAGTGCCACAACGACAAAGATCGCGACCGCGAGCGTGACGAAGCCGGCTAGGTCTTGGCTTTTGGGGACGTTGCCGTCCTTGCGCGCGTCTTCGATCTTTTTGGAGGTGGGTTCTTCGGTTTTTTCTTGGTCTTCGCCTGCCATCTCTATCCTGAGTTTGCTTAAATTTGGGCGATTATACCTAAAACGAGGTTAAATTTTACGCTACAATTGCCTAAATTTAAAGGAATAAAATGCAAAAGCTTGACGATCACGTAAGCGAGTGGTTTGGGCAGATGAAGGCGCGCAACGAGGCTGCCGCGGATCACTTCAAAAGCCGCAAAATCCCCTACGACGAGTCTAATTTGATAGAGGTTTTGCAAAGCTCGCAGGATAAATTTGACCTCCTTTGGGCTACCGTTGCCCTGCGCGAGCTAGGCACGAAGCGCGTGATACCCGCTCTAAAATGCGCCGCCAAATTTAAAAGTCTAGATGTACAAGGCAATGCGGCTCTAACTACCGCGTTTTTAGCTGACGGCGTCGAGAACGGCTTTTTGGCGAGTTTGCTTTCTTGCAAAGAGTACCGCGCTAAATTTTACGCAATGACGGGGATTTTATATAAAGAGGACGGGGCGCACTCGGCCTTGCCTTTTGTTTTGGAGTATTCGGCCAGGGCTACTAAAGGCGGCAAGGCGCTTTCCAAAACGCCGTGCGAAGGGCTAGACTGGCTCTATCTGGCCAGATACGGCGCGCATTTGCCCCTGGCGCAAGAAGTTTTTGATAAAATAAATAAAAATAGGAAGTATGTAAATGAAAACGTTTTTGCAAGACTCGCAGGAGAATTCCCGCAAATTTTCACAATCTAAAAAACTGCAAAAAAGCGAAACCGAGTTGCTTTTGGACGAGTGCGGCGAAGTTTTAGCCAAGCTAAAAAAGAAAAATTTAACCGAGCACGAGTTTTTGTGCGAGTTGATAAAACTGATGGCTTTTTCGATACCGCAAATTCCTTATGAAATTTGGCTCGAAAAATGTATAGAAAGTGGCGACGTAGAGGCTCTAAACGATCTTGTTTTTCAGTACGCCAGAAACGAGCTACTGCCCGGCTGCGAGGGCGGATACGATCAGTGCGAGAGGCTTATTCATTCGTTTCTTGCGTTGGCGTGCGGCGACGTGGACGGGGCGAAAAACGTACTTACGCACTCTATGCCGCCCAGCACGAACGGTTATAGATTTTTGTGCGTGATGAGCGATCTGGTTTCGGCGCTGCTATGGGACGATAAAAAATCGCTTGAGCCCGCACTCAAAAAAGCACGCAGATTTGCGGAGTCCAAAAAGCCGATAAACGAAAGAGAAGCAGTAAAATTTGTCCTTGCCTTGCACGAAAAAGACGCGGCCGCGATGAGCGAGAGTTTGAGTAATTTTTGCGTGAAAGTCGCTAGAACCGCCGCGCCGAAATTTGAAAAGAGGATTAGTTTTTTTGCGCACGGACTTTATGCTTTGGCGCACTATCTCTTGCCTTTTGAGATTTTTGAGCGCATTGGCTTGCCGAAGGCTAAAAATTTCAGCGAAATTTACGCAAAAAGGCTTTTAAGCGGCAAACCGGAGCAGCCAAAATTGTATTTTAGCTTTCCGCCCGAATTTGAAGTTTTTAATCAAATTTTAAACGCGCAGCCGGCTAAAACCGTGCTTCATAAGCCTTTTGACGGGCCTTCGCCGAGCGATCAAATACGATTCCTCGATCACGACGCGATGATCGAAAATTTGGCGGATGAAATTTTAAAGAATCAAAAACGGTAAAAGAGCGCGAGCCGGTTTTTAAAAGAGCCGAAAATTTACTCAAAAACATGTAAATGCCGATAAAATTGAGCTTTTAAAGGAGCTTGTACGCTCGCGCGATTGTTTCATTTGACTAGAGATAGTTTAAAAAACGGTAGCAATGGCGAGCTTGCGGGGTTAATACGCCTTTATGCTAGGCGCGAGTTTCTTTTTTATTGACCTCGCGGCGGGCGCGGCCTCTATGCCACATTTGCCGCACCTGCACGCATTTTGTCTTTTTATTCCCTAGTATTCACTGTTATTTTTGCTATAAATTTATCTTACCGAGCGATTTTGCTCAAATTTGATTGGTTAAATCGCAGTATTCTAACAGATCGTTGCGGCAAATTTGGATAGAACGATTTAATAATTTATACTATCTAATAAAGATAAATAAGATATATTTTATCTTAAATAACTATAAATACTTAAAAATAATTTCTAATAAACAATAAAATTTATTTGTATTTAACCGAAAAAACATTACAATCACATTCTAATTTTATTTTCAAAGGAGCATTTAATGAAAATTAAGTCCGTTTTACTAGGTTCGGCGGTGCTAGCGACTGCGCTAAGCGCTCAAAATTTGATCCAAGACGCGCTAGATGCGGGTCTAGTCGCTATCCCTAGCGATCCAAAGGCGCTAACCAAAGCGATAAACGAAGCTTCTCCTGATGCTGAGAAATATCCAACCACTATGGCTGCATATGAGCTTGGCAAGAGGCTTTATTTTGATCCGAGATTATCAAAATCCAGCATCATTAGCTGTAACACCTGTCACAACTTAGGCCTAGGCGGAGCAGACGGCGTACCCGCATCTACCGGCCACAAATGGACTCCAAACCCTCACCACGTAAATGCTCCGACTGTTTATAACTCTGTATTTAACTCAGTTCAGTTCTGGGACGGACGCGCCGCTCACCTAGCAGCTTAGGCTGCCGGACCGATGACTGCGATGCCGGAGATGGCTTCTACCCCTGAGCTAGTCGAGCAGAGGCTAAAATCGATCCCTGCATATGTGAGCGAGTTTAAGGCTGCGTTTAATAGCGATGTGAGCTTTGAGCTGGTAACGACGGCAATAGGTATCTTTGAAAGAACGCTCGTAACTCCGTCTAGATTTGATAAATTTTTAGAAGGCGACGAGGCTGCGCTAAACGGCGCTGAGAAAAAAGGCTTAAAAACTTTCATCGACAAGGGTTGCGCTACATGCCACAACGGCATAAATTTGGGCGGTACTTTACAGCCGTTTGAGGTTGCGGGCAAATACGAATTTGCAAATTTAGGCGACTTTAAAGGCGATGCAAACGGCCTAGTAAAAGCACCTACGCTACGTAATATCGAGCTAACGACTCCGTATTTCCACAATGGCGCGGTTTGGTCTCTAAAAGATGCCGTCAAGATGATGGGTAGCGTGCAGCTAGGTATCGAGATAAACGATAAAGAAGCTGCTGACATAGTGACGTTTTTAAATTCATTAACGGGCAAAATGCCTAAAGTCGAATATCCGTCATTCCCTGCATCTACCGAAAAGACTCCAAAACCGGAACTCGACTACTAAACTAAACAAAAAGGCGGATAAATTTCCGCCTCATTCAACTTAAATTTATAAATTTTTAGGTATTATCCGTCTCCTATAACCAACAAAGCTCCCCAAGTCTTTTGAAATCCAAAAGCGCTTTTTGGTCTTACCAAATTTAGAAAGGTAGAGTATGTCAAAATACGCTATATTTAAGCACGGCGGCAAGCAGTATCGCGTCAGCGAAGGCGAATATCTTAAGCTTGACCATTTCAGTGCTGAAGCAAAATCATCAGTCGAGATTACGGACGTTTTGTGCGTAAACGATGGTGAAGTAAAGGTAGGCGCGCCGTTCGTAAAGGGTGCGAAAGTCGTTCTTGAAGTCGTAAACGAGGGCAAGGATAAAAAGGTCGTTATTTACAAAAAACGCAGACGCAAAGACTCAAAACTAAAACGCGGTTTTAGAAGACAGTTTACACGCGTAAAAGTCGTAAGTATCGCAGCTTAAGGAGATAAGAAATGGCACACAAAAAAGGTCAAGGCTCAACCCAGAATAACCGAGATTCCATCGGACGACGCTTAGGCGTTAAAAAATTCGGCGGCGAATTCGTTCGCGCGGGCAACATCATCATCCGCCAGCGCGGTACCGCTACTCACGCGGGCAGCAACGTCGGTCTAGGCAAAGATCACACGATTTTTGCGCTAATCGACGGTTTCGTTAAATTCGAAAGACTAGACAAAAACAGGAAAAAAGTTTCAGTTTATCCTGCTGCGTAATCTTTGGGGCGAAAGCCCCTTTTTCTTTAAATTGCTCCAAAAACGTTAAATTCCGATATAATTTTCATTGATATATTTTGTAATCTAAAGGTAATAATTATGATGAAAATAGACAAAAGTGAAATTTTAAAATATCTTGTTGAAAATATATTAGATAAAAATTTACTAAAAGATATAAATGTTCTTATTGACGAAAGTATTAAGTCTTTAAAAATTGACATAACGGATAACAAAATCAGTCCGAGTGATGCAGAAAAAGTTGTAAAATACATACAAGATGGCAATATATTAAAAAATCTAATGAGCGAAGCTATAAAAGAAAACCAATCTACAGCTAGATCTGGTGGAGGTTTTTGGTTTGGTGCTATTGTAGCTGGGGCAATAGCCTACGGGGGATATGAGATGTTTTTAGAGAGATATTCGGTAGAGCAGGAATATGCTTTTATTTCTACTTGTGTGGGCGAGCAAGGTTCTAGCCATAGAAAAAACCAATGTATCGAGAAAATAAAAAAGTGCTTAAAGGATGATAAAAAATTCTCGGAATGTTCTATATTTTAGACTGGCTTTTGATTTTTTTATATAATTCATCTCCTAAAATTTCTATTTCAAATTTGTCATCAATGAGCGGCTTATAGTGTTTAAGCTTCTTGTATTCATCGTTATCAAGCAAAAATCTATAAATAGCTTTTAGCTTATCGGCTGTTTCTCGAGTGCTTGATTTTTTGTTTCTAACTCTTTGCATAAGCTTTTCGTATGTTTTTGCTCGTGTTTTTAAATATCTTTCGTCATCTGAATTCTCACTAGCTTCCACAAAAGAAACTAAAAAATTTGTAAGCCCAAGTCTTATTTGGCTTACGCCGTTTTGTATGTTTTCTGCAAGTTCCTTGCATTCACGCTCATAATTTTCTGTCGCCATTTGTCGCCTAGCCTTTTTGTAAAATTCCAGAATTATACCACAAGAGAGGAGGTGATAAAAATGAGGATAGCAAGTATTAGTCAAGATGAGATTGATATTTGTATAAATTACTTAACTGGCTATGGTAAGTGGCGAGCAAATAAGTTGTAGCTAGCATAGTTTCATTTATGTGAGTCGCTCATTTTTTAGCCGACTTTAACGGCAGATTAAACTAAAGGATAAATAATGGCAAAATCAGGAATAAGACCACCAAATGGTCCAAGCACTACTGGTAATCCAAGCGGTAAAGGTCGTGGAAATAATCCACCTAAAAAATAGATATTCTCCTCCTTCGGGAGGAGATAAATTTAAGGAGTAAATATGAAAATCGCTTTATATTTCGACTGTCAAAATGTAAGTCATATTTTCTTGCCTGATGTAATAAAATATTGTCAAAACGAGCATTATGAGGTTGTCGTCAAAAAAGCGTATAAAGATTTTAATAAACATTGCGGATGGGATGAGGTTTTGCGAGCGAGTGACATAGAATCTGTTCATGTTTTTAGTTACAAGCCCAATTGTGCCGACTTGTTGCTTTGTTTGGATGCACTTGAGGATATTGCAGCACCTGCCCAAATAATAGATGCCGTAGGTATCGTTTCAAGCGATTGTGACTTTACGCCGCTTATTATAAAGCTTAAAAAGTTGGGCAAAATAGTTTTGGGCTTTGGAGAACAAAAGACCAAACAGTCTGTAAAGGACGCATATTCAAATTTTATTTTATTGCACCGCCAAACAGATAAAATTTGCGATATTTCGAATATTGTTCAAGCAATTAAGGAAAATAGCGGCAGTAGCATCTATGTTTGCAATGCTAAAGTAGTGAACTTTTTGCAAAACAAAGGCAATAAGGCAAAACCAGCTGACTATGGTTTTACGTCTTGGAAAAATCTCTATGAAAGCAACGCTCAAATTTTTAAGATAAACCCCGATTTTAAAAGTGATCTTGCTGTGGCATTGGTATAGTTTTGGTAATTTTAGATATAATATCTCTAAAAACTAAGGCAAAAAATGTTTATAGATAGCGTAAATTTAACTCTAAGCTCGGGTCACGGCGGGGCCGGCTTGGTGAGCTTTCGCCGCGAAAAGCACGTGATTCTAGGCGGACCGGATGGCGGCGACGGTGGCGACGGCGGGGATGTATATTTCGTCGCCGACAACAACACTCACACACTTGCGGCGTATAAAGGCAAAAAGGCCATGCGCGCGCAAAACGGCGAGGCGGGCATGGGGTGCAGAATGCACGGCAAAAGAGGCGAGCACCTAGAGCTCATCGTGCCTCCCGGCACCGCGGTGCTGGATGCCGAGACGGGCGAACTACTCTGCGATTTAACGAGTGAGGGGCAGCGCGAGCTATTTTTAAAAGGCGGCAAGGGCGGGCTTGGCAACGTGCATTTTAAAAGCTCGATCAACCAAGCCCCGGAATACGCGCAAAAAGGCCTTGAGGGCGAAACGCGCGAGGTACGCTTGGAGCTAAAACTCATCGCAGACGTGGGGCTCGTGGGCTTTCCAAATGTCGGTAAAAGCACGCTAATCTCGACCGTCTCAAACGCTAAACCGCAGATCGCAAACTACGAGTTTACCACGCTTACGCCAAAGCTCGGTCTCGTCGAGGTTGACGAATACAGCGGCTTTGTCATGGCCGATATTCCGGGCATTATCGAGGGTGCAAGCGAGGGGCGCGGGCTTGGCGTGCAGTTTTTAAAACACGTCGAGCGCACTAAAATTTTGCTTTTTATGCTCGATCTTGCTAACTACCGCGGCCTTGAGGAGCAGTTTGACGCGCTGCGGGCCGAGACGGCGAAATTTTCAGGCGAGCTTGCAAAAAGAGACTACGCGATCGCTCTAACTCGCGCGGACGCGGCCGAAAATTTGCAGGAAAAATTTGATGCATTTTTGACGTACTTGGGGCTTGTAGGTACAGCTGGCGAGATGAAATTTAAGCAAGATATTTATGAGTTTGACGCCGCTAAGCCGTTTTTCGTGATGCCGATCTCCTCGGCGACGGGACAAAATATAAACGAGCTAAAATTTGCCCTGCTTGAGCTACTAAAAAAGGAGCTATAGGCTGCGCTAAAAGCTGCGCCGTAGAGGGGTTTTGACGAATGCAGGCCTTAAGCGCGCCCACATACGCGGCTAAATTTTATTTTCATCGCTCGCAAATGTCGCAAAAAGATAAAATTTAAGAAGGCGAAATGAATAAAATTTTTATTCTAGTATTTTTATGCTTCGGCGCATACGGTTGCGATCCCGCCGATCCGGTACCGAATTTTATGGACTTTAACGACAAGGATCATGACGGTGCGCTGAGCTTGCAGGAGTGGATGGCGAGCGAGGTGCCGTCCGGGCTGAAAGTAGAGCTAAACCTGCGCTCAGGCCCGGAATTTAAGAGGCTGGATGCTAATCATGACGGCAAGATTAGCCTAGATGAGCTGGGGGCGAAATCCTCTGCAAAGATTTATTGGTCCGAAGATCCGTGCGCTTCTTGGCCTTGGCCAGACGGATCTGAGGATAAAAATCAATCCGCCGTCAAATAGCCGCACAAAACGGCAATGATGCGGCCTTTTGCGCGGGGTTTGGTTTGTGCGACGCGTATAAATTTTACTTCGCGCGAGCGAGTGTGGACTCGGGTTTGCTTTGCGATCTGCGTAAAATTTATTGCGAGCACGATTGGCGTCTGCATGATCGCTCGCGCCGTGATGTAGATAAATTTAAAGGAAAAGAATGAATATAGTTTTTATGGGCACGCCCGAATACGCGGCTAAAATTTTGCGCGCGCTTACGGAGGCGAAATTTGAGATCGCGGCCGTCTTTACGCAGCCCGATAAGCCTGTGGGCAGGAAGCAAATTTTAACTCCGAGCGAAGTTAAAATTTACGCGCAGCGACACCTGCCCGCCGTGCCGATCTTTCAGCCCGCGAGTTTAAAAGACGAGTCGGTCGCAGCGCAGATAAAAGAGCTAAAGCCTGATTTTATCGTGGTTGCGGCATACGGTAAAATTTTGCCGCAGGCCGTGCTTGATATCGCGCCTTGTATAAACCTGCACGCCTCAATCCTGCCAAAATATCGCGGCGCGAGCCCCATTCAAAGCGCGATTTTGGCGGGTGAGAAGCAGACGGGCGTGACGGCGATGTTGATGGACGCGGGGCTTGACACGGGCGATATGCTTGATTTTGCCTACACGCCTTGCGAAAATAAAACGGCGGCGCAGCTGTTTGACGAGCTGGGGGATCTAGCGGGCGAGCTGATAGTGCGAGTGCTGCAAAATTTTGCAAATTTAAAGCCGCTAAAGCAGGACGGCACGCAGGCCACACACTGCAAAAAAATCGTAAAATCCGACGGGCTTTTTGGCTTTGAGCAGAGCGCGGAGCAGATTTATAATAAATTTCGTGCGCTAACGCCCTGGCCGGGGATTTATCTAGCTAGCGGACTTAAAATTTTAGAACTAGAGCTTTTGCGCGAATTTTGCGAGCGCAAATTTGAACGCTCGGGCGAAATTTTAAGTGTCGATAAGCTCGGCTTTGGCGTCGCATGCGACGAGGGTGCGGTCAAGATCACAAAGGTGCAAGAGCCGGGCAAAAAGCCGGTGGACGCTAGCGCGTATCTAAACGGCAAGCGCCTTGGTATCGGCGATATTGTTTTGTAATATGAGTAGAGTAACGGTAGCAAGCGCGCTAAAACGTCAAATTTACCGTAAATTTAAAAGGAATAAAATTTGAGAATAGAGTTCGCAGATAGCGTCCCCTCTACGCAAAAAGTTTTGGTCGAAGGGCTGCGAAACGGCGAAATACAGCCGCCTTTTGTGCTCGTGGCAAAGGAGCAGACGCAAGGTATCGGCAGCAGAAACAACACTTGGAGCGGGCTAGAAGGCAATCTATTTTTTTCATTTTGCATGAGCGAAACGGCGCTGCCAGGTGATCTAAAGGGCGAGTCGGCGTCAATTTACTTTTCGATGATAATGCGCGAAGTACTTGCGGCTCGCGGCTCGAAAATTTGGCTAAAATGGCCGAATGACTTTTACGTCGACGATAAAAAAATCGGCGGAACTTTGACGACGAGGGTTGGCGAAATTTACGTTTGCGGCATGGGTATAAATCTAAAAAACGCGCCCGAAAACGCCGGAATTTTAGATATAGATGTTAGCCCTAGTGCCGCGGTCGGAGAGTTTTGCAAGAGGCTGCAAACGGCTCCGTCTTGGGCGGAAATTTTTAAAAAATTTGAGAGCGAATTTGAAAAATCAAGAGAATTTGTCACGCACTTTGAGGGCGAAGAAATGTCGCTCAAAGACGCAAAACTCCTATCTGACGGCTCTTTGGATATAGGTGGGCGAAGGGTTTTTTCGCTCAGATAAATTTGCTTAAATTTGACGTGAAATTTAATATTTTTATGAAATATCGGCGGGGACGATCCGCGAAATTCTTTCAGAAATTTTAAAGCTGAAACTAAACTTGGACAAAGTAAGTTTTTTGTAAAATTAATCAATTAAAAAAACAAAATTTGGAAAATTCTCATGTGTGAAATTATAACCATTGCAAACCAGAAAGGCGGCGTCGGAAAGACGACTACGGCGGTAAATTTGGCCGCATCGCTGGCGGTGGCCGAAAAAAAAGTCCTACTCATCGACATCGATCCGCAAGCAAATGCGACGACTGGAATGGGCTTTAGCAGAAACGACTATGAGTACAACATCTACCATGTGCTCACGGGTCGCAAAAAGCTCTCGCAAATAGTGCTAAAAACCGAGATACCGACGCTTTTTCTAGCACCTTCAAACATCGGTCTCGTGGGTATAGAGCAAGAACTAAGCGAACAAAACAAAGACTATCAAAAGATACTAAAAAGCAAGATCGAAGAGGTCGAGGGGCAGTATGATTTTATCATCATTGACAGTCCTCCGGCGCTAGGCAGTATCACCGTAAACGCACTAAGTGCTAGCGATAGCGTGATAATCCCTATACAGTGCGAATTTTACGCATTAGAGGGGCTTGCACAAATTTTAAATACGGTAAAAATTATCAAAAAAACCATAAATCCAAAGCTAAATATTAAAGGATTTTTACCGACTATGTACAGTTCGCAAAATAACCTCGCCAAGGAAACGGTAGCAAATTTAAAGCAGCATTTTGAAAATAAACTGTTTAAAAACAAGGATATGGGCGATGAGTTCGTGATAGTACCGCGAAACGTAAAGCTTGCCGAAAGCCCGAGCTTCGGTAAGCCGGTGATTTTATACGACATAAAATCACCCGGCTCGGTAGCGTATCAAAATTTGGCATGCTGTATTTTAGGATAACGAATGGCTAAAAAAGGCGGATTAGGGCGTGGACTAGAAGCGATTTTGGGCGATGTGGAGCTTGCGTACAAAGCTGAGCTAAACGAGGGCAACAGTGATATGGTAAAAGATATCGACTTGGACTTGATCGTGGAAAACCCGTATCAGCCGCGTAAAAATTTCGACGAGACCGCGCTAAGAGAGCTTAGTGAAAGTATAAAAAGACACGGTCTTATCCAGCCGATCATCGTTATAGAAAAAGACAGCGGATATATGCTGATAGCAGGCGAGAGGAGATTTCGCGCGACTAAGCTGCTAGGCGAAAGCAAGATAAAGGCCATAGTCGCCGACATCGAAAGCCAAAGCCTGCGCGAACTAGCACTCATAGAAAATATCCAAAGAGAAGACTTAAATCCGATCGAGCTTGCCAATTCCTACAAAGAGCTCATAGACGAATATAAAATCACGCAGGACGGGCTCGCAAACATCATCCACAAAAGTAGAGTTCAGATAACAAATACTATGCGACTTTTGAGCCTTAGTGCCGTGACGCAGGAGTATATAAAAGAGGGCAAACTAACGCAGGGGCACGCCAAAGTCATCGTAGGCCTTGAGCCAAACGACGAAAAAACGGCGGTCGATACCATCATCGGGCAACGCCTTAGCGTGCGCGAAACTGAAAATTTGGTAAAAAATCTAAAAAATAAATTACCGCCTAAAACAGCGCTTAAGCTAGATGAGAGGTACCTTGAAAGACTAACAAATTTAAAAGAGATTTTTTCTAAATTTGACGTGCTGGTTAAGATAAAAGGCAAAAAAATCACTATCGAATTTGATGACATAGCAGATATCGATAGGCTAATAAACAAGATAAAATAAAAATATTTATTTAAATTTAGCTTGTTTTATTCTTTTTTTTTGTAAAATAAGCACGGTTTTATTATGCTTAAGAAAATATTAAACTT
>CALCKS010000154.1 GCA_937965895.1 uncultured Campylobacter sp. | reverse complement strand
GTATCTATATCATAGATCTACAAAAAACTATCCGCTACTTCCGCTACACTTATAACGTCGTTCGCGATGCGGCTGCAGAGGGTAAGACTATACTTTTCGTAGGCACTAAAAAGCAAGCCGGCGCAACTTTAAAAGAGTATGCTGAAAAATGCGGCATGCCGTACGTAAATCACCGCTGGCTAGGCGGCATGATGACGAACTTTGGCACTATCCGTCAATCTATCCGCAAACTCGAAGTAATCGAGGCCATGGAAGAAGACGGCTCTATAAATTTACTAACTAAAAAAGAAGCTCTAATGCTTCGCCGCAAAAAAGAGAAGCTTCTAGCGTCTCTAGGCGGTATCAGAAACCTAAAAACCGTGCCTGATATGATTTTCGTCATCGACACCGTAAAAGAAAAAATCGCCGTTCAAGAGGCTAACCGCCTAAAAATCCCTGTCGTAGCTCCGATCGATACAAACTGCGATCCTGACGTTATCGACTTCCCGATCCCTGGCAACGACGACGCGATCCGCTCTGTTCAGCTTTTCTGCCAAGAGATGGCCGAGGCTATCATCGAGGGACGCTCTCAGCTTGAAAAAGACGGCGGCGAGCAAGAAGAAGGCAAAGAGGCTGTAAGTCAAGCCGAAAAAGACGCAGTCGTAAACGAGGCTGTAAACGAAGACTTCTCTGAGGACTTCAGCGAGGACGAAGAGTAATGGAAATCAGCGCACAAATGGTAAAAGAGCTCCGCGAATCAACCGGAGCGGGAATGATGGACTGCAAAAAGGCGCTAGCCGAGGCTAACGGCGACATGGAAAAAGCCGTTGATATATTGCGCGAAAAAGGTCTAGGTCAAGCTGCTAAAAAAGCCGATCGCCTAGCTAGCGAGGGTCTTGTGAGCGTTGTTGTTTGCGATCACTGCAAAACCGCAACTATCAGCGAGATAAACTCAGAGACTGACTTCGTCGCTAAAAACGCTCAGTTTCAAAATTTGACCAAAGACGCTACGGCGCACATCCAAACAAATTTGATAAAAGACGTCGAGAGCCTAAATGCAAGCGTCATCAACGGCGTTAAATTTGAGGATTATTTCAAAAGCCAGATCGCTACTATCGGCGAAAATTTGGTCGTTCGCCGCTTTGAGACTATAAAAGCGGACGACAAAGGCGTAGTAAACGGCTATGTGCACTCAAACGGCCGCGTAGGCGTACTAATCGGTCTAGCTTGCGAAAGCGCAGAAATCGCAAACAAAGCGGCTGAATTCGCAAGAAATTTGTGTATGCATGCAGCCGCTATGAAACCAAGCGTAATCAGCTATAAAGACCTTGATAAAGATTTTGTCGAGAAGGAATTTATCGCACTTCGTGCCGAGCTTGAAAAAGACAACGAAGAGCTAAAACGCCTAGGCAAGCCGCTTCACCACATCCCAGAGTATGCGAGCCGCTGCCAAATAGGCGATGCAGAGCTTGCAAAAGCTACGAAAGCTATCGAAGAAGAGCTAAAAGCCGAGGGTAAACCTGAGAAAATTTGGGATAAAATCATCCCTGGCAAGATCGATAGATTTTATGCCGACAACACCGTTTTAGATCAGCGCCTTACGCTACTTGGACAGTTTTACGTAATGGACGATAAAAAAACTATCGAGCAAGTCGTTGAAGAAAAAGGTAAAGAGCTAGGCGGCAAGATCGAGGTGGTAAAATACGTTCGTTTTGAGCTTGGCGAAGGCTTAGAGAAGAAAAACGAAGACTTTGCGGCCGAGGTTGCGGCTCAAATAGGCTAAATTAATGGAAATCTTAAAGGGCGTAAATCTAGGCTTTGCGTATGATTATACGCTCTTTGAGAATGTAAATTTAAGCGTCAATGCCGGCGGCAGCTGCGCTATAACGGGCGTTAGCGGCTGCGGCAAATCAACTATACTCCATATACTTTCCACTCTTTTACGACCCAAAAACGGCGAAGTTATCTATGGGGGCAAGTCGCTTTACGAACTACCTGCAAACGAGCTTTTGCGTATCCGCAGATTTGATTTTGGTATCATTTTTCAGGCGCACTATCTTTTTAAAGGCTTTAGCGCACACGAAAATATCGAGCTGGCCTCTGTTTTGTCCGCTCAAAAAATCGACGATGAAATTTTGGCAAATTTAAAAATAGACGGCGTAATGAACCAAAAAGTAGGCGAGCTAAGCGGCGGACAGCAGCAGCGCGTCTCAATCGCTAGAGTGCTTTGCAAAAAACCTCGCGTGATATTTGCAGACGAGCCGACTGGAAATCTAGACAAACAAACCGCAAACGAAGTGATGCAAACGCTGTTTAACTATATCAAAACAAACGATGCGGCGCTGGTTTTAGTCACGCACGACAATGAGCTTGCGCAAAGATGCGACGAAGTTTACCGCCTCGAAGATAAAAAATTCTCTTTAATTTATCCAGAAGCTATTTGAATATTTTTATAGCAACGATTTGCCAAATTTATGGCTTAAAATTTAAGCTCAAATTTGCAAGCTGCTTTTCGAGTTTAAATTTATCGCAAACCGCCTAAAGCGACTACTTCTGAACGAACAAAATTTATGATCAAATTTAGTCTCGTAGCCGTATTTTATAAAGCGTAGCGATTTTTTAAATTTACCCCCCCCGGCAAACTAAAATTTAGCCCAAAACAAAAGCTAAAAGCAGCCGCCAAATTTAAACCTCCTAAATTTAAAAAGTAGCAACGGCGCGCATAAAATTTGGCAGACAAAGCGGTATTTTGCAGTCCTTGACCACGCCCAAATTTCGGCACGTTTTCATTCTGCTTTTAAATTTACCGAATTTTTAAGGATTTAACCCTAAAATAATGGCATTTAAATTTAAAACGAAAGAGTCAGGTGGAGCTAGTCGAGTTTTTTGCGCCCGAGCGCGTCATTACCTTTATGCTACTGTTTGCGCGTATCGGCGGGCTGATGCTATTTTTCCCGTTTTACGGGCACGAGCAGATCCCTATGAGCGTCAAGACCGCGTTTTCTTTTCTGCTAACGCTATTTTTATTTCCGCTTGCTAGTATCAAAAACGGCGAGATTTACTATCTGGCCGTAGAGATCGTTAGCGAGGCGGCACTGGGAGTTTGCGCAGGACTGCTGCTTCACATCGTTTTTGCCAGTTTGCAGTTAGCTGGCGAGCAGATATCGATGATCATGGGCTTTTCGATGGCTTCGGTACTTGACCCGCAGACCGGCCTTAGCTCGCCCGTAATCTCAAATATCATAAATTTCCTCGCTCTTATGACTTTTTTGGCCTTTGACGGGCATCATTTGATCTTGCTTTTTATCTCAAATTCGCTTACGCACGTGCCGCTGGGCGGCTTTTACCCGAGTCCCGATATAGTGCAGTACGCCTCAAAGTCCATGATAAATTTATTTACTTTTGGATTTATCATTTCCTTCCCGATTTTGGCGCTTTCGCTGCTTTCTGATTTGATTTTCGGTATGTTGATGAAGACGATGCCGCAGTTTAACCTACTGGTCGTTGGCTATCCGATCAAGATCACGATTGGCTTTGCCGTGCTGATCGCTATACTAGCGGGCATGATGGAGCTTTTTAGGCAGCTCGTGCTTCGCGTTATCAACGATCTTCCGTCGCTATTTTTCTAAAACTAAGCTTGAAGTAATGGAAAATGTTTTAAAATACGTTTTTTAGGTATAAAAAGGAGAATTCGTGAAAATCGTTCTTGTAAACGCCAATCCCGCAGTATCGCGCTTGGCGACGCTGGCTCTTAGCAAAATGGGTTACGAATACGTCGAGATCGGCGACGCCAGCGAGCTTAGCGGCGTTTTTGACGTGCTTATCTTGGATAGCGATATCGACGTAAAAGAGATGAACCTAAAAGAATTCGCAAATAAAATTTTATACCTTTCTTCTAAAAATTCTCCGACCTTTGAAAATGCCGACAGGATACTGCCAAAGCCGTTTTTGCCGACGGAATTTATCACTATCGTGGAGGATCTGGCGAGTAAAACAAAGAGCGCCGAGCCTGCTGCTGCGGCAAAAGACGAAACCGACGAGATCTCAGTCAAAGGGTTTGAGTTTATGGACGATCCGGCCGAAGACGTCTTTGAAGACGAGATCATGGAGCTGGATCCGGGCGAGCTTAGGCTAGACGACGAGTTTGACGATATTTCGCAAGCGGCGTCTGGTAAAGATAGCGCCTTTGACGAGTTAAACGAGATCGTAAAGGCTATCGACGATATGGATGAGCTAAGCGAAAAGCTCGAAGGCAATGAGCTGGATTTAGACGATGCGGACGATGAGCCGACGGAGTTTGATGAGTTTGAAATCGCTGCAAAAGACGATAAATTTGACGATCTTTCTGCGGATATAGATGCGCCGGATGAGCTTCTTGGTGGCAAATTGGAGATGGCCGACGAGCCTGAACTCGGCACGGCAGAGCTTGTTGTAGATGGCGAAGACAAGCATGAAGAGATTGATGATAAATTTGAGCTTGATTTTGACGGTAGTATCGAGGATATCAAGCATCAAATCGACGAAATAGACAAGATGGACGAGCTGTCAGAAAATTTGGATACAGACGATGAGCCTTTGGATGCTAAATTTGAAACGGCGGACGAGCCTGATATGGCCAAGTTTGTCGATATGGATAGTGCGGACGAGCGTGAAGCTCTGCAAAGCCTTGAACAAGCGGAAGATGACGATAAATTTGCAATAGAAGAAGCTGAGGAGCAAGAGGATATCTTTGCCGATATGGATATGAAATCCGACGAGCCAGACGAGCAAGAGGTGCAGGTCAAAAATAGCGCCTTGGGCGATGAGTTTTTGCTAGACGATATGGACTTAGCGGGCGAGGAAGAGAAAGAGGATTTTGAGAGCGAAGCAAATTTGACGCAAGATGTTTTAGATGACGAGCTTGCGGATGATATTTTTGCCGCAGACGATCAAAGCGAGACGGAAATAAATCTCGAGCAAGACGCACAAGAAATCAGTGAGTCCGAAGCCATGCAAAACGAGCCTGAAATAGAGCCGCAGATTGATCCGAGCGAGTATGGCGACATCGAGCAAATCAGCGAAAAAGATATGGCTTTAGCACTTAACGAGAGCGGATTTGAGAGCGGCGAAGCGGCGGATTTAGGCTTGCACAAATCTCAAACGGCCTCAAAAATAGACGAGCTTAAGGCTCAAATTTCAGACGCTGTGGCTAAAAATCTAGAAAATTCGCTGCAAGACGGCGAGCTCCGAGAGGCTCTAAAAAACCTAAACATAAAAATCAATATAAGCTTTGAGGAAAAGTAGTTGAAGGGGCAAATTTTAATTATCTCCGGCCCCAGCGGTAGCGGAAAAAGCACACTTTTAAACCGTCTTTTAAAAGAGGAAAACGATCTTTATTTTTCGATATCAAGCACAACAAGAGTGCCGAGGCAGGGCGAGACCGATGGCGTGAATTATTATTTTACAAGCGAAGACGAGTTTAAAAAAGGTATAGACGCGGATGAGTTTTTGGAGTGGGCGTGCGTGCACGGCAACTACTACGGCACATCGCTAAAGCCCGTTTTAAACGCGCTTGAAGAGGGCAAAATTGCCATTTTTGATATCGACGTGCAGGGTTTTAATATCGCAAAATCAAAATTTGCCCAAAATATTACCTCCGTTTTTATCACGACTGCTAGCAAAAACGAACTAAAATCAAGGCTGCAAAATCGCGGCACCGATAGTGCAGAAACTATCGAAAAGCGGCTGATAAATGCGGTTGGCGAGATGGAGCATATCTTAGAGTACGATTATTTTTTGATAAACGACGACTTGCAAAACTGCTATGAAAATTTGCGTGGGATTTTGCGCTCGATGCGCCTAAAAACGTCAAATTTAGACGCAAAAGAGATTATTAACAAATGGAATAATTGATAAAATTATGCTAATATAACGAAAATCAAAAGGAGAAAAAATGGGTCCAAGCGTCCAACAATTGCTTATTATTTTACTTATCGTGGTCTTGCTTTTTGGAGCGAAAAAGATCCCCGAGCTCGCAAAAGGCCTAGGTAAGGGCATAAAAAGCTTTAAATCAGAAATGGAAGATGATAAAAAAGCCGAGAACGTAGAAAAAGTAGAAGAGAAAAAAGAAGAAACCGCAACCGCCGCAAAGACTGAAGATACGGCTAAAAACGCGTAAGGAAAGGCGTTGAAAAAAAGCGTAATAAACGAGATAAAAGGCGCCGTAGACTTTGACTTTGCGCTGGAAAAGCCAAAAGATAAGGGCTTGGCGCACTACGCGATGCCTACTTTTAGTCTGGCAAAACAGCTCAAAAAATCCCCCGTAGCCATAGCCGCCGAGCTAGCGTCTAAATTTGAAAATAGCGAGGTTTTCGAGGCAACGGCGCTAAACGGCTATATAAATTTTAAACTAAAACCCGCATTTTTGGATAAATTCGCCTCGGCTAGCCTTGCAAATCCGAACGAGTTCGCAAAAGGCGGCGGAACTAGCGGCGAGAAAATTTTACTTGAGTACGTCAGCGCAAACCCGACCGGTCCGCTTCATATCGGGCACGTTAGGGGCGCGGTTTTTGGCGATACGCTAGCTCGCGTCGGGCTTCATATCGGCGAAAATATCTCGACTGAATACTACATCAACGACGCAGGCAATCAAATCGAACTTCTAGGCACGTCCATATCGCTTTGGACGCGCGAAAATTTATTCGGTGAAAACGTGGCGTATCCGGAGAAATTTTACCGCGGCGACTACATTGGGCCTATCGCAAAAGAAGCGCTTGAGAAATTCGGCAAAGAGATATTTTACGACGAGAGCCGAAATCTAGAACTCGCCGAGTTTGGCAAGGATAGAGTGCTTGTTTTGATCAAGCAAAATTTAGCCGATGCGCAAATTTTTATCGAGAACTGGGCTAGCGAAAAGAGCTACTATGACAAACTCCCCCTCACGCTAGAACGCCTAAAAAGCGAGAACGGCATCTACGAGAGCGAGGGTAAAATCTGGCTAAAATCAAGCGAAGTCGGCGACGAAAAGGACCGCGTCATCGTGCGTGAAGACGGCCGAGGTACATATCTAGCCGGCGACGTGGTGTATCACGATGATAAATTTAGGCGCGGATTTGATCGCTGCATCAACATCTGGGGCGCTGATCACCACGGCTATATCGCGCGCATGAAGGCGGCGCTGCATCTACTTGGATACGACGAAAATCGCCTTGAAATCATACTTTCGCAGATGGTGAGCCTGCTAAAAGACGGCGAAGCCTACAAGATGAGCAAGCGCGCGGGCAACGTCGTGCTGATGAGCGACGTGGTCGAGGAGATCGGCTATGAGGCGCTTAGATTTATGTTTCTTAGCAAGCGCTGCGACACGCACCTGGAGTTTGACGTGGACGAGCTAAAGCGCGAGGACAGCTCAAATCCGATATTTTATATCAACTACGCGCACGCAAGGATCAATCAAATTTTCGCAAAAGCGGGCAAAAACGTCGCCGATGTCGCGGGCGTGAAATTTGCAAATTTGAACGAAGACGGCAAGAATTTGCTATTTGAGGCGCTCACGCTAAACGATATCTTAGTCGATAGTTTTAACACGCGCGCGGTAAATAAAATTTGCGACTACCTAAAGAGCTTGGCGGCGAATTTTCATAAATTTTACAACGAAAATCGCGTCGTAGGCAGCGAGAACGAAGACGAGCTTTTAAAGCTTTTCGCCGTCGTCGCGCTCTCGATAAAAACGGCACTAGGGCTAATGGGTATCGCCGCAAAAGATAAGATGTAGAATAAAATTAGTAAATTTAGAAGCGCTTTAAGCGGCGCTTCTTGTTTAAAACAACCACTTAAAATCCATGAATCTTTCTAAAATTTCAGCCGCATTTTTCTTTATGTTTTTGATAGCCATAGAGTATCTCGCCCTCACGCCAGCGCAGATAAAACTCATCGAAAACAGCTGGGATAAGGCAAATCATTTTATCGCTTTCGCCGCGCTTTACGTTACTTTGCATTTTGGCTTTTCTAGGTTAAATTTGGGCGCAAAGGTCGCTATTTTGCTAGCTTACGGCATCCAGATAGAAGTAGCGCAGTCGTTTGTGCCAAATCGCTATTTTAGCTTGCCAGATATCGTAGCAGACGGCATCGGTATAGTTTTTGGGATCTTGCTGGCAAGAATTTTGGAGCGAATTTTGGATCGGTTTAGAGCTGGATTTTAAATTTAAAACTTCAAATTTGACGGCTTGGCTATGTGAGCTTATTTTGCACCGCGCCGTTTTGCTTTGTTTAATTCAACTTTTTCCATCAAATTTACCGCGTCAAATTTGAGCGAAATGGCGAGCTAAAGCGATAAATTTATAAATAGTCGCTAAAATGTGGCATAAAATTTAGCGACACGAGACAAGAAGGCTAAATTTCGCGGACGCTGAAAAACAGCGCAACTCGCGACTAAATTTAAAAGAAAAATCCAAAACGAAAGAGTAAAAAATGAAATGGCAAGACAGCAGACGAAGCGACAACATCGAGGATAGGCGGCAAAACAGCGTAAACAGCATGGGGTCGCTGGGCGCGCTCATACCGATCATCAGATTTTTGCTGGGCTCAAACATTGGCCGCGTGGTGCTAGTTATCGGCGCGGTCGCGTATTTTATGGGCTTTAACCCTCTCGCGCTGCTTGAGGGCGGCAGCACAGGCACTCAAAGGGCGGCGCTAGATAGCCCGCAGGAGAAAGAAAAAGTCGCCTTCGTTTCAGCCGTGCTGGCGCAGACCGAGGACGTGTGGAGCAAGGTGTTTAAGGCGGGCGGCGCGCAGTACAAGGAGCCTAGTTTGGTGCTTTTTAGGGACGCGGTATCTAGCGCGTGCGGCACGGCGAGCTCGCAGACGGGGCCTTTTTACTGCCCCGCGGACAAAAAAGTCTATCTGGATCTTAGCTTTTTTGACGAGCTAGAAGCCAAATACAAAGCCGCGGGCGACTTCGCGCAGGCCTACGTGATCGCCCACGAGGTCGGACATCACGTGCAAAATTTACTAGGCACGCTCGGTAAAATAAACGAGCTAAAATCGCGCACCAAAAGCCCGGTAGAGCAAAATGCCTTGCAAGTCAAAGTCGAGCTGCAGGCCGACTGCTATGCTGGCGTCTGGGCGCACTACATGGGGCGCTACAAGGTGCTAGAAGACGGCGACATCGAGGAGGCGCTAAACGCCGCGAGCGCGATAGGCGACGACGCGCTACAGAAAAAATACCAAGGCCGCGTGACGCCAGACTCGTTCACGCACGGCTCGTCAAAGCAGCGCATGACGTGGTTTAAAAAGGGATTTGAGGGCGGACAGCCAAGCTCGTGCGCGTTTGAGATCTGAATTTGACTTTTTAGCCCTGGGCCCCGTTTGGCGAGCGTAAATTTCTACTCGGCCGCATTTAGATAAAATTTGAATCCAAGTGCGGGTTTTTCGGACCTCGTTTGGCGGAATCAAATCTAAATTTTCGTGATTTTGAGCAAATTTGGGCGCGACGGCGCCGTTTGGCTTGCAAATTTAAGCGTAACAAGCGATAGAATCAAAAAATGGAGCAAAAATGAAAAGAAGAGAGTTTATAAAAGGCGCGGCGACCTGCGCGGCGGGTCTTACTGCGGGAGTTAATTTGTTTGCTCAGCAGACCGGCGAGATCGCGCTACAAATTTGACGGACGGCGTAGATCTAAGCGGCGCGAAAAATCTCGGCGAAAAGCTTGTCGCCATGACCCCATATCTCACGCTAAATAACAGAATTTTGATGCCGATCGTCGGACTTAGCACGGGTAAATTTGATGATTTGAAAGACAAAAACGCGCTGGGGACGGCTCTAGGACTAGGTTACCGCCTGATCGATACGGACGGGTCGAGGAGAGAGCGGCTGCTGCATTTGCAGCTAGCGGCTTAGAGCGCGGGTAGCTATTTATCCAAAGCGCGCTCGGTGCTCAAAACGGCGATGAAAGCGGCATGATAAAAAGCTTTGAGGGCTCCTTAAAAAAACTAAATACCGACTACGTCGATCTACTTTTGCTGCGCGTAGGGGCGGGCGATGTTAGCCTTGCTTGGCACGTTTTACAGCGGCTTTACCGCGAGGGACTTGCGGCGGCGATCGGCATTTGCGATTACCCTGGAAAATTCGGAGTCGAAAATTTAGCCAAAATCGCGCAAGGTAGCGAAGTTAAACCCGCGGTTTATCAGACGCGCTCTCGCTCCTGTCTGCGGCGCTTTGCTGCGCGCGGCAAGGTGACCGACCATGACGTGCAAGTGCAGCTGCTATACGAGCCCGGCGAAGAGCTAAAAGAGCCCGCGCTTGCGCAAATCAGCGAAAAATACGGCAAAACGCGGTCACAAATCATCTTGCGCTGGCTCGTACAACATGGGGTTTGCACGGTAGTAAACTTCGCTAGCAAGGAGCGATTGCTTGAAAATATCGATATTTTCGGCTTTGAGCTTGCGGACGAGGACGCCGCGCAGGTAGAAAAGCTCTGGTGGAGCTAGTAGGCGGACGAGGCCGGTTTTGCCATCAAATTTGCGTGTCTTAAATTTGGCAAGCTTGGGTTGATGGCAAATTTTAAGAGCATTTTGCTGATTTACTGCGTTAAATTTGCTAGCTTGATAGACGTTAAATTTAGCTTTAGCGGACTTGGCTAAAATTTCGCGAATCGCAGCGAAAAAGCGGACAACAAACCTAAGAAAAATCAATGAAAAACTTGGACTACGAGGCGCTTAAGGCGGAGTGGCAAAAAGAGTGGAATGAAAATGGCGAGAAGTACGCCAAGGCCGTAAACGATATGGTGGCCTTTGCTGAGGTGCACGGCTGGGACGCCTACAAGGGCGAGGAACCCGTCGATGAGCGCGAGGGTATGACGCAGCTTTGCGAGGCGGTTTTTGAGCTGCTAAAGGAGGCTAACGAGCGCGGCGAGACGGAGAAGTTTAGGGCCGATTTTCCGCCATCAAACATTATCTTTGAGGAGTGCAAGGATGAAGCGGGCAACGCTGGCGAAAAGGATAAAGTAGGAGACAAGCTAGGCAATGTCGATCAAATTTGCCCTCTTGGCGGCGAGAACGTCCTTTTTGTCGTCTCGCAAAGCGATCCTGAAGGCTGGCGTAAGACGCTGTATCTGCTGGAGGGTGAGCGCGTTAGCGTTATCGCAGAGGGCGTCATCGCCGTGGGCAAGTCCAAGCGAAACGAAATTTACGCCCTGCTAAATCAAGACGAGGTGTGGCTGATCAGGGGCTACGACGGCAAGAGCGGCGGCGAGCTGGTGGCGAGATTTAGCCACGAGCTGGAGATCATCTACGACGAGGCTGAAATTTTACCATTTAACGACGGTAAAAAGGTGCTTTTGACCGCCCATGACGGAATTTTTTGATCTCGCAAAGCGGTGCGAAGCTCATCCATCCGATCTACGAGGATGAGGGCAATGACGACGACGAACTCGAGATAGATATGGCAAACGCGACGCTCTCAAATGACAACGAGCTAATCGTCGCGGGTGAGCAAGATAGCGATCACGTCCTGATGGATAGCGAGGGCGAGCGGCTCGGCAGCATCGGCGCGCAGAGCTCGTATCCGCACTTTTGTCTATTTAGCGCGGACGATACGCAGCTTATAGCGAACTCCTGCCACTTCTACAACGGCATTACGATCGGCGTGGACAGGGTGGCTCTAAAGCGAGGACTGGAGGTCGAGGCTTATTCGTATGACGAAGATGGCGAGCAAAATTTCACGCTGATCGACGATGCAATGAGAGTTTATGCGGGCGTAGCGACGCGGGACTTTTACATCCTCGGCGACGCATACGGCTACATCAAAGCAGTCGGCAAGGACGGGCGTAAAATTTGGCGCCACTATCTGGGCGGCACGATAAAGTCTATGGCGCTAAGCGAGGACGGGGGTGTGCTATTTGTGGGTACATACGGCGGCAGGCTGCATAAACTACGCCTCGGCGCTGGCCAAGATAGCCACACGATCGGCAACGGCAACCACAAAGAGGAGTTTAGACTGATTGCGTATGAGAATAAAATTTATCGGTGGTAAGAGACGCGCGGCATAGCGGCTCAAATTTTAACGTTTTTAAAATGCCGGTCTTGGCAAATAAAATGCGGAGCTAAGATTTGCAAAATTTGACTCAAATTTTAAATGCTAAAATTTAAAACAAATTAACTAAATTTGAATACAAAAAATATAAAACGAAGTATTTTGCCGCGAGACCGCTCAAATTCGGCTCAAATTTTATGCATCTGCAAAAAGCGCGGCGACAAAATTTATAGACCTCGTCGCCGCAAATTTATTAGTCGTTAGTCGCCGATCGTATCGGCGTCAAACGTGCCCTCAAGTATGCTTTTGATAAAAGAAACGGTCGCAAAGCGCGCGGCTGGCAAATTTATGAGCGTGTGCGGAGCATTAGGCAAGAGTAAAACTATCGCGTTTTTCTTGTCACCGTAGGCTGCGGCGCAGTTTCCGGTGGCGTTTTCGTTGCCTAGATAGCTATTTTTTTGAGAAAAATATTTATCCTGATCGCTTACTAAATTTAAAACCGGCGTATCGCTAAGCGCCGTTTTATGTTCTTTTACAAAGTAATTCTCCTCGCACGACCAAGAGTTTATAACCTTGCCCAAAAAGTCATTGCCCTCGTATCTGGCTACAGCCACCGCGCCTTCGCTGGTGCCGGCTAAAAATAGCTTGCTCGTATCCGCCCATTCAGTGTTTTTTAGCGCTTCCAAGGCGATTTTGATTTCGCTAGAGCGTAGCGAATGGACCTTTTCGTAAATCTCCTTATCTGCCGGAGATTTGTAGGTTATCCTGTTTTCTAGGGCCATGCTATCAAACATAAAGCTTGCTATGCCCTCTTTTGCTAGCCACTCTTGCCATTTGTCAAGGCCTATTTTGTTGTTGATACCAGATGAGCCGTGCAGGAAAACTACGACCGGCGCTTTGGCTTGCGTCTTTGGGGCATCTTTAAAAAGTCCGACGTAAATATCGCCGCCCGTGACATTTTTTGGAAGCGCGATTTGAGCCTGCGCTACGCCTTTTTGGGCTGACTCGCTCGTGTGCAAGTACGCGTCGCCCGCAAACAAATGCGCCGTAAAGAGCGCAATCAATAAAACAAAAGTTTTTCTAAACATAAGCATCCTTTATCTTGACTTTGGTTGATTATATAAAAAATAGATTTAAGGCAGGCTTTTTGATTTATAAAATAATCGCTAAAAAAGCAGGAAAAACTCGCGGTAGTCGGCTTTTAAATTTCGGCGCTAAAGTCGCTTTGCCGCCAAATGCGTCTAACTTGCGTTTTGTGTCCCGCTCGCCATCGGCTCTGTGCTAAATTTTCGGTCGAAATTCAAGGTTGCAAAACCCATCTTGCCGGCTTTGTAGCCAAATTTGACCGCAAACTTTCCTTTTTGCTCGCCCTCTTAAAAGTCAAATTTTGCAAGATAATTTTTAATTTTATTTAGCTTTTGGATTTTTGCCGCGGGAGTTTTTGCGGCGAAGAAAAATCTAGCGTAAATTTTTAGTTCCATTTTTTGTTCCGTGGATTAAATTTGCGGGCTTCGCGCTCGCTGCTAGCCAGGAGCCGCCCAGCGAAATCGCGTCCAAAAAATAGCTTTCTAAAATCGGTCAAATTTAAATAAAAGCAAAAACCTACGATGTCGGCTTTTGACTCAAATAATCAAGCGCGCCGCTTGCAAGATCGGGCAAATCTTAGCGTTAAAACGGCGGTTTTGGTCAAATTTACCGTCCGCTGCATGCTTTAGGCAAATTTGACGCTACCGGCGCGGCGGGCTAAATTTGACTTAGGCTTTTGCCTCTTTTAGCTTGCTTAAAAACTCTTCGATGTTGTATTTGGCGCGGTACTGCGCGCTCATGAGGTGGATGAGGATGTCGCCCAGATCGATCACGACCCAGTCGCCGGAGCTTTCGATGCCTAAAAACTGCTCGCCCTCGTCTTTTAGCTCCTCTTTTAGGTCGTCGGTTAGTGAGTAGGCGTGGCGCTCGCCCATCGTGGTGGCGATGATGACGCATTTTGCTATGTATTCGCGCCCGCTCATATCGATAGCTTCGATGGCTTCGGCCTTTTTGGCGTCTAGGATTTTGATGATTCGTTCGATTCTTTCTTGCATGTTTTTCCTTGGTAAAATTTCGCCGCTTCGTCCGCTATACACGGTATTATCAGGCTTTTGTCCAAATTTTGCCTGATTTGCGAGGACGAAACGGGCGCATTTATGTTTAAAATTTTAAAATTTTCAGGCACGGCTATGTCGCCACGGCTAGCTACGACGAAGGTCGCGAGCCTAAAGAGCTCGTCTATCTCGTGCCATTTGTATAGGCTTGCTAGATGATCGGCGCCGATGATAAGATAAAGCTCGCTCACAGCGTAAATTTGCCGAATATGCCGCACGCTTTCTATCGTCGGCACGGGGCGATTTTGCGCGATCTCGTAGTCGCTAACGCAGACTTTAGGCAGCGCGCCCCAAGCCTCGTTCGCCCACTTTAGCCGAAGTAGCGGCGGAGCCGAAAACTCGCTCTTAAACGGGCTGATAAACGTCGGCATGATGATGAGCTTGTCCGTTTCTAGCCGCTCTAGCGCGGCTTTTATGGCGGCGTCGTGCCCGAGATGAGGCGGATCAAAACTACCGCCGAAAAGCGCGATTTTCATAAATTTGCCTTTAAAATTTCGGTGCAGTTTAGCGAATTTGAAGTGAAAATTGGTTGAAAATCAAAAAATTCGCCGATAAAGCGCAAATTAAATGGAGATTTTGTAAAATTTGGGGATTTTTGGGCTTGCGAGGCTCGTTTTTTAGCAAGCAAGTGAGGGTCAAAATTTGCAAAGGCGGGCTTTAGAGCGGTTTAAATTTGCGCGCTTAGCGACGAGCAAAGGCGAGTAAATTTAGCGCGCAAAAAGCTAAAAAGTACGAAAATAACCTTTCCGCGCGCTTGAAAGCGACCGGAAAATCCAGCACAAGGAGCTAAACATGGTAAAAATCGCGATCAACGGTTTTGGACGTATCGGCAGGTGCGCTGCTCGTATTATTTTAGAGCGAGATGATGTTGAGCTTGTCGCTATCAACGACACGGCGACGCGCGACATGACGCGCTATCTGCTCAAATACGACAGCGTGCACGGCGAATTTAAGCAAGACGTTAAGGTGATAAGAGACGAATTTATAGAAGTAAACGGCAAAAAGATAAGAGTTTTTTCAACAAGAGATTTAAACGAGCTTAGCTACGCAGACTACGGTGCAGACGTGGTTTTGGAGTGTACGGGCAAGTTTTTGACCACCGAAAAATGCGAACCGTACCTAGCTCGCGGCATCAAAAAAGTCGTCATGAGCGCTCCGGCAAAAGACGATACGGCGACCTTTGTAGTCGGCGTAAACGACGATAAATACGCAGGCGAAGCGATCGTCTCAAACGCTAGCTGCACGACAAACGGCCTAGCTCCCGTCGCAAAAGTACTAAACGATAAATTTGGCATCGTAAAAGGGCTTATGACCACCATCCACGCCTACACAAACGGCCAAAGCTTGGTTGATGTGAAGGCTAAAGACTTTCGCCGCTCACGTGCCGCCGCTCTAAATATCGGGCCTACGACCACAGGAGCTGCAAAAGCTATCGCTAAAGTGCTTCCCGAGCTAAGCGGCAAGATGCACGGCCAAAGCGTGCGCGTACCGGTCGCAAACGTCTCGATGGTCGATTTAACGGCTGTTTTAAAAAGACCGGCTAGTAAAGAGGAGATAAACGAGGCGTTTAGAGCGGCTGCGGAGTCAAATTTAAAGGGAATTTTATTCGTCGATGACGATTACAGGGTTAGCAGCGACTTTTGCACGAGC
>CALCKS010000153.1 GCA_937965895.1 uncultured Campylobacter sp. | reverse complement strand
AAAATTTAAAATCGCAAAAGAGATTTTTTAAGCTGATAGAGGGCGAAGTTTTGGGGCACTACCCGCACGGCAAGTGCTTTTTGTGCGAGGATTTGGACGCGGAGGGCGCGCGCTTTGACACTAGAGATATCACTAGTTGCGGGCTGATCGCGGGCGCGAAGGCGTATGAGGCGCAGGGCGCGGCTAAGGCAGTAGAGGATCAAATTTTCGCGCAGGCAAATGAATATAAAGTTAAAATGACGGGCTCCAGGCGCTTTGCGTGGTGTTATTTGGAGGATGCGAGCTACAAATACAACGAGGAAAAAGCGCACTTTACGATAAATTTTACGCTACAAAAAGGAAGCTACGCGACGGTGGTGCTGGAGGAAATCTTGCACAAAAATATCTTTGAGTAGGGCGGCGGCTCGTCTTGCGAGCGCTTTTAAATGCTTTTTACTTCGCTTTGCTCGCAACTGCAAGCAGAACGTAAATTTCGCCCTGCGACAAACTATATGTCTAGTCTTGGGGTGAAATTTACTTCGCTTCGCCTTGATTTTTTAGTTCAAATTTGAAGTCAAATTTCATAAATTTCGGCTTTAAATTTTAGCAACTGCAAGCAGAGTCTTAAATTTGACTATATGAGCGCTTGCCTTGTTTTTGTCAAATTTTAACTCTATCGCTGTTTTAGATAGCTTATTTCGCGCCTTGCGGCTATATTATTAAAGTTGCAAATTTACGGTTATTTTTATTAAATTTGATTGTTTTGAAATCAAAGTATCTAAAAGTAACATTAACTAAAAGAACTAAATATTATTCATTATCTTAATCTGCTTTTTACTCATTCCTAAGCTTCGCGACTGTATATTACCTATGTATTTACTTTATTTTTAAGGAGGCTTTATGCAAGAGGCAAACGACGGCAAAAAGCTAGCGATCGGCACCGTTGCCTTGATCCTAGCTATCGTCTTTTTTGGCGGTTTCTTAAAGGATGTCGCAGGCGGTATCTTTGATTTCGGTAAGTTAACCGGACAGTTTCCGGAGTGGTTTAAGACCGCAGGTGGCACAAGCGCAAAGGGCGGTTTTATATTTGCGCTCAGTCTCGTTCCAGCGATCATGCTCGCTCTTGGGTTCGTAGCGATATTTGAGAGATATTACGCGCTTTACGCGGCTTCACGCTGGCTCACTCCCGTGCTAAAGCCTCTCATCGGTATCCCGGGATGCTGCTCGATCTCGCTCATAGCTAGTACGCAAAGCACCGACGCAGGCAGCTCTACGGCGAAGTTTTTACGCCAAGACGGCAAGATCACTCACAAAGAGCTTTTGATATTTGCCGCGTTTCAGTTTAGCGCGGGCGCGATGATCACAAATTTCCTAGCATCTTTCGCTCCGTTACTTTTGGTTGCGGACAAAAATGGAGCCCTAGCGCCTATATCTATCGCGGCGGGCTTGGGAATCATTTTGGTGTTTAAGGTATTTGGGGCAAATTTGATGAGACTTTACGTCAAAAAATTCGTAAAAGACGAGGAGACTGAAGTATGAGCGAGCAAGCTAATAATAAATTATTAACCGACGTTTTCGTAGAAGGCGCTAGAAAGGGCTGGGATATCGCCGTTCACAACACCATCCCAAACGTCCTTATGGCTTTTGTTATCATCCACATCCTAAAGGTCTCAGGCGCGCTTGACATCATAGGCAAGTATCTTGGCTTTGTTATGCTGCCGCTTGGGCTTCCGGGCGAGTCGATAGCGGTGATCATGGCGGCGTTTCTTAGCTGGGGAGGGTCTGCTGGCGTGCTAGTGGCGCTAGTTCAGGGCGGTACTCTAACGGCTCCAGATATCGCAGTACTGATCCCAGGCATGGCGCTAGTAGGCTCTACGGTGCAGTATATGGGACGCGTGCTTGGCGTGCTGGGAATTCCTGGCAAGCACTACTTGGTGCTATTTGGCATATGCATCCTAAATGCCTATCTGGCGATGTTTGTGATGAGTCTCATCGTATAAAGGATGGTCCATGAAACAAGAGGAGCTAAAACAGTATCTAGCTGAGCTAAAGGAGCTAACCGATATCGAGAGTCCGACGTCTAGCGTGGATGGCGTAAATAGCGTCGCAAAGTGGTTTATAAATAAAGCTGATAAGCTCGGCCTAAAGCACGAAAAGGTAGCGCTTGGCACCGATAAGGTCGCTGACTGCCTACTCATCTCAAATAACCCGAATGCTGAGAAATTTGACGTGCTTTTCGTCGCGCACATGGATACGGTTTTCCCTGTTGGCTCGGTGCAAAACACCCCTTTTACTCAGAACGAGAGCAGGGTAAATGCGCTGGGCGTCATCGACGACAAGGGCGGCGCGCTGCTATCGCTCTACGTCATCAAGGAGCTTGATCTTAGCAAAATCAACGTCGCTTTGTTTCTAAACTCGCACGAGGAGACGGGGTCAAATTTCGCCAAAGAAAAGATCCGCGAATACGCTAGAAAGTCCAAATTTTGCCTCGTGATGGAGCCGGCTCGCGAGGACGGCTCGATGGTGGCGACCAGAAAAGGCGTGATGACCTACGTGATAGATTTTCACGGTGTGGGCGCGCACGCGGGCAATCACCCCGAGCTTGGCCGTTCAGCGTTAGTTGAGGCGGCAAATTTCGTAGTCGAGCTATCAAAGCTGACCGATTTTGCGGTGGGGCATACCTTTAACTCCATCATCACAAACGGCGGCACCGCGCACAACGTCGTGCCTGAGTTTGCCAGCGTGACCTGCGAGATGAGGTATAAATTTACCTCCTCGGTCGAGT
>CALCKS010000152.1 GCA_937965895.1 uncultured Campylobacter sp. | reverse complement strand
CAGCCTCACCGGGTGGGCCTGAATCCCGGCAATGGCGGCGGCAACGCGCTATCAAGATCAGACAGTATGAAGGACGGCAAGGTAAATGAAATAGATGCAATCATCTCAATCCCTAAAAACGTAAGAGATGGCGATATATTAAGACTTGAAATAAAAGATCCTATCAAAGAGACGACCGAAACGAGAGAATACACTATCCACACGGACACAGAAGGATTTTTAAGCTCTATAACGTCAAATAACCCGAGCGATTATCCTGGCCTAGAAAGTAAATTTCCGTCTGCCGAACCGACTTCAAATCAAAAATACGAATATATACTCAAAGGTGTAGGGCTAGAAGCCGGCGAAAAAACTACCGTAAAGGCTACCTTAGACTACCGAAAAGGAACAAATGACGATACGGTAACGACGGACGTAAGTAAAGAAGCGACTACCCAGATAGAGAACATCAAGGCTCCAGAAGTTATATTTGAAGATGCAAAAGGCGGTACAAGCGTAAGTAGAACCGATGCTAGAAAAAACACAAATGGCGACTACCTAACCGACGTTACTATAAAAATTCCGTCAAATGCGGTAAACGGCGATAAGATAGAGGTAAAAATATATGAACCAGGTAAAACAACCCCTACGACAAAAATTTATACCATAAATAAAAGCAATAGTAAAAGCGGAAAGATCGACAACCTAACTGATGAAAACGGTTATCAAATAAATACTACGGCGGATAAGAAAGGTTTCGTTATAAAAGACATAGTGATGAAAACCGGCGAGCCAACCGAAGTAACAGCCAAAGTACTCTCAGAGGCTACTCATAATAATAAAGCCGTAGATGAGAGTGCGGAGGCTAGAGCCACCATAACAGTTTCCAACCTAAATAGAGTTTCAATAACGTTTGATAAAGATGATAACGAAAATTCGCTACTCTCAAGACCTGAAAGCGCAAGCGGAGATAATCTAGCGATCTATAAAACTACCGCCAAAATCACGCTTCCGAATAATATCTTGGAAAAAGACAAGGTAACTATTGATATAGATGGAACCCAAAAGGATTATATCGTTGAAAAAGATTCAAACGGCAATCTGCTTCTTTCTAGCGGAAGCGAAAAATTAGAAATAAAAGACGGTGCGGTAACTATAAAAGATATAGAACTAAAAACGAGCGGCGATACGAATATTTCCGTTAGCGTTACCGACAAAAACGGAGCTGAAGTAAATGCCAAAAACAATATCTCGATAGATAGCCTAAACGACGATATGTTAATTAAGTTCGACGAAGACAAAAATAACGACGGAGTTATAGCCACTACGGCAAATGAAACGACGGCAAGTATTAAGCTTCCGTCAAATACTGTTAACGGTGATATATTAAAACTTAAGATAGGTAATGATTCCGAGAAGTCATACCTCATCGAGAAGAATGCGAACGGAAAATTTGAAATTACCGAAATAGATTCCGCTAAAAATAAAATAGGTACGCCGATAGAAGCCGACGATAATAAAATAGTTAAAGTTTCTGTTCCTATTAATTCCGTAAGTCCTACGAAAGTTAGCGCCGAGGTAGTCGATTACGAAGGTAAGGGCGTAGCCGTGAATTCAACAAACGATATTAAAAAAGCTTCCGGCGGCGGCGATTCGTTCATGGTAACTTATGAGGAGGATACCAATAGAGATGCTAAATTAAGTAGAGCCGAAGCCAATCAAGACGGAACGGCAAGCATTACGAATGCTGTTATAACGCTACCTGTCGGCAAAATAGCAACCGGTGATAAACTAACGGTAGATATAAATGAGCCAAGCGGTAATAAAAAGACGCTAGAGTACATTCTTACTAAAAATAACGATGGCTCCGTAAGCGCTGTGGATAAAAACGGTAATCCAGTAAATATCGAAGAAGGGCTTATCAAAGTTCCGGTAAAGGTTCAAGTCGGTACGCAAACGACTACGAAAGTAACGCTAGAAGATAGCACCGGGGTTAATAAGGGCACAACCGGAGAAAAACCTATAGAGTTAGAGAGAGGACTAAATGATAAGCCTATTAAGGTAACGTTCGACGAAGATAATCTAAATAGGGATGGCACGATAGACCGCGTAGAAGCCGACGAAGATGGCAACATTTATACGACTACGACAACTGTGACTATACCTTACAACGCATCTATCGGCGATAAATTAAAAGTAGAGATTAGCACAGAATCTACACCTAGAGAATACGAGCTAAAAAGCGTAGACGGTAAAATAAAAGCGGTTTCGTCAAGCGGCGAAATACTAGACGTAGTAGACAATGCAATAAAAATTCCTAACGTTAAGCTTGCATATACTGCACCAACTCCGGGAAATCTGGCTCCAGCATTGGTTCCAACTACGGTAAAAGCTACGTTAACCGACGCATACGGCGAAGATAAAACGATAGACAGTAAGAACATAAATTTAAATATGGGCTTTAGCGGAAAACTCGAAGCGGTATTCACCGAAGACTTAAATCGTAATAAAGTTCTAAGCAGAGACGAAGCGGCGATAGACGGCAATGCCGGTAAAACTACTCTTGGTCTAAAGCTTCCAAGCAATGTTACGGCTGGAGATAAGATTAGTGTTACTATAAAAACCGATGGTAACGTCACTAGAACCGAAGATTTTACGCTTGAAAAAGAAAACGGTAAACTCGTAGCTAAAAGCGATAATGGCGACAAGGTATCTCTTGAAGGAGGAGCGTTAAATCTAAAAGATATAGACGTGAGCGTAGACCATAAGTATAGCGTAGAAGCTAAATTAACTAACAGTAGTGGCGAATACGAGCAAACGTCTACTAACGAGGTCGAGCTAGAAAAGATGCAATATATAAGCTCTTATAGCGAAAGCAAAGATGCGAGCAACAAGGGCCTGCATAACGTAACGCTATTTTTACCGGAAGATGCTAGAGAGGGAGATAAAATTTCTCTTACTTATACAGATCCGAACGATCATAGCAAAACTGTTACGAAAGAGCTAGAAGGACTAGCTAAAGCCGATATAGATAACGGTCACATTTCGACTCAAATAAACGTAAATCCAGAAAAAGACTACGACGTAAAAGTAGTGGCTCAAACGGCTGATTCAAGTGGTTCGAATCATAGCTTAGCATCTTCGTTTACTATAAAAGTAAAGCAGGATAGCGGTGACGATACGGTAGAATTTAAGGCAGATAACAATAGAATGTACGGCGGTAACGGTACGGATACTTTAGTATTTAAAGAAAGTATAGATTTAAGTGATGTAGAGAATCTAGGCGATAAGGTTTATAAATTTGAACAAATTAAGCTCGGAGATGATGGAGCAAGCGGTGCGGTTAATCTAACGATTAGTCCGAAAAACGTTTTAGATATAACTGACAATAAAGACGTTATATTAAAAGTTATGGGCGACAATCATGATAAGGTTAATTTAGATAGCCACGAATGGAAAAGAACAGCAGATACCAATAGTGGCAATAAGACCTACGAAAGTATGTACGAAATCAATGGACATACCGTTAAAATAGAGGTAGACCAACAAATTCATACTGACTTCTAAGAAAGCTTTGCGATGAGTTTAAACTCATCGCAAATTTTATCTTCATATATTGATCTTGTTTGTATTATTTCTAATATAAATTTTTATCAACAATAGTATTTAAGACGTTTTGCTAGACGGCTTAGTCTAAAACCAAATACATAGACTACAAAGTACCTACAGTTTTTGGTTCCGATAAAGTCGATAAAAAATGGATAGTTAAATTTAGTGTAGTTGGTTGATTTTATTACACTAATAGGTTATCTTGCTGGTAGCCTACATCTACCTTTCATTAGTAATTAAAAGAACCATTATAAAACGATCTATTTGCTCTTTAAAAATTCTCAGTGCTATATCTTTAAATATTCTCAAGTTTTTTATTGGATCCTTAGTTATAATTTAAATGTTTTATTACCAAAAATCATATTTAGTAGATAACGCTTGTCTAAGTTTTTATATTTTTCTTTTGCCCTGCCAAAGAAAAATATTGGCCGTCTGCTAAGACCTTACAGCAAACTCAATTTGAGTTTGCTAAGTAA
>CALCKS010000151.1 GCA_937965895.1 uncultured Campylobacter sp. | reverse complement strand
ACGCGAGCTAGCAGGTTCGCGCACAGCGACACGAGCGCGTTTGCTTCGTCTTTTTTGCCGTTTTTGATTAGATTCCACGGCTCAAATTTAGCTATCGACGCGTTTGCGAGCGTTAGCGCCTTAAAGAGCTCCTCAAGGTAGCGGTTCGTGGCGAAACTCTCTAAATTTTTGATAGCGTTTTGCAGGTATTCGTTGCCGCTATCTAAAACTTCGCCGTAAAATTTACGTAAATTTTCGCCTTTTATCTCAAAGTCCGAGTATTTTTCGCTCATGCCCACTATGCGGCTTAAAAGATTGCCCAGATCATTGCTAAGCTCGGAGTTTATGCGCTCGATCATCGCTTTTTGCGAAAAGTCGCCGTCCTGACCAAACGGCACTTCGCGTAGCATAAAGTAGCGGAAATTTTCCAGTCCATACGCGTCTGCGACCTCGCTTGGGTTGATGACGTTGCCCTTGCTTTTACTCATCTTTTCGCCGTCTCTCGTCCACCAGCCGTGAGCTGCGACGCAGCGAGGTAGCGGCAGATCAAGGCTCATCAAAAACGCCGGCCAGTACACCGCGTGAAAGCGCAAAATATCCTTGCCGACGATATGCGTCGCGCCCTTCCAGTAGTTCATCTTATCATCGCCGCGCGTGTAGCCAAGCGTGCTAAGGTAGTTTATGAGCGCGTCTAGCCAGACGTACATCACGTGCCTTGGCTCGTTTAGGCTTGCAGGCAGCTTGATGCCCCACTCAAAGCTTGTACGAGTGATCGAGAGGTCGCGCAGGCCGCCTTTTACGAAGCTCACGACCTCGTTTTTCTTGCCCCGCGGCACGATACAGTCCTCCTTCTCCTCGTACCATTTTAGTAGCGCGTCTTGATATTTTGATAGTTTGAAAAAATAGCTCTCCTCTTTTACCAAATTTGTCGGCCTACCGCAGTCAGGACACCTCTCGTCCTCCAAAAGCTGCGTCTGCGTAAAAAAGCTCTCACAGCTAACGCAGTAGTACCCCTCGTACTCGCCCTTGTAAATATCGCCTTTTTGATACATTTTAAGAAATGCGTTTTGCGCCGTAAGCTTATGATAGTCGTCGGTCGTGCGGATAAAATGATCGTAGCTGATCTCAAATTTATCCCACAGCTCCCTAAATTTAGCGCTTATCTCGTCAGCATAGGCTTGCGGCGTGTAGCCTTTTTTTGCGGCGGCTTGCTCGATCTTTTGTCCGTGCTCGTCGGTGCCGGTCATAAAGTACGTATCATCGCCCTTTAGCCTAGCAAATCTCGCCATCGTGTCCGCGATCACGGTCGTGTATGCGTGTCCGATGTGCGGCACGTCATTTACGTAATAAATCGGAGTCGTAATATAAGTCGTATTCATATCTTTCCTTTTTAAATTTAAAAATCAAATCCGCCGCCGTCGCCTTTAGACATCGAGCTATATACGGCATCTACGTAGTTTTTGCGGGTTTTACACTCAAACATCGCCTCGCAGGAAAAGCATGAGTTCAGCCCTTTTTCGCGCTGACAGGCTTGTAAAATTTCTCTTTGGCGATCAAGCTCCAGCTCAAATTCGTCCTTTTGAGTTGCGTCCGCTGCGTGTTCGCTCATTTTGCGCTTCCGTAAAATTTATGCAGTAAATTTATCTCATCTTTGGAGCCGAAAAAGCAAGGCGTGGTTTGGTGGATTTTTTCCACTTTCATATCAAAAAGCGTTGCTGAGTATCCGTCGCTAGTCGCACCGCCCGCGCGCTCGTAGATAAATGCGAACGGCAACACTTCAAATAGCGCTCTTAGCTTGCCATTTGGCGCATCGCTCGTGGCAGGATAGCTAAACAGTCCGCCGCCTTTTAGTAAAATTTGATGCAGGTCGCTAACCATGGCGCCTGAGTATCTGAGGCGATACCCCTGTAAAAACAGCTCACGAATAAATTTAGCGTGAGTTTCGCTCCAGCCCTTTTGCGTAGCACCCGTGGCGTTTAGTTTGCCTTTTTGCGCAAGCGCTAGGTTTTTGATAAATTTAAACTCGCCGTCTCTGCCTAGGCGGTAGAGCGTGGGAGCCATCCCCTCCTCGCAAAGCACGAGCTCCAGGCGCGGGCCGTAAACGACGTAGGCTGCGGCTTTTAGATTTTGCGGCGTTAGCTCGTTTTCGTAAATGCCAAAAATCGAGCCGATAGAAAAATTTACGTCCACTAGGCTAGAGCCGTCTAGCGGATCGTATGCGACGATAAATTTCGCACTCTCGTTTAGCGCCAGCATATCCTCTTTTTCTTCGCTAACGAGCGCTTTTACGCAGGCTAAATTTGCAAACTCGGCCGTGATGATCTCGTCGCTCCTCACGTCTAGTTTTAGCTGCGTGTCGCCCGTGGCGTTAGCGTGACCCGTATAGCCTAGATCGGCGTATTTTATCTCTTCGCCGATTTTTACGGCGATCTTTTTAATCGTTTCGAAAATTTCGTTCATTTTAACACCTTTGCGTTTTTTAGTATCCACTCGCAGATAGCCTGCGTATCGTCTAGATCAAAGTTTGGCTTATCTATGACGTAGTCTCTTTTGTAGCTTGCGATCGCGTTTGAAAAGCTAAGATAATCCTCGTTTATCTCGTCCTTAAACACGCTAATGCGCGGTAGCGGCAGGGTCTTTAGCCCCTCAACTAGTAGCAAATCAAACTCGCCAGCCATCATTACGACATCCTCCACGCTCTTGCTCTCCTGCGAGAAAAAGGTCGTGCGCGTCGGGCTCATGACTGCGACCTCGGCGCCTATTTGGCTAAATTTGTAGCTATCCTTGCCCTCGACGTCAAACCTCGCCTTGTCGCCCGGGTCGTGCTTGATGATCACGACTTTTAGCCCGTCATCGATAAATTTTTTGGCGACCTTTAAAATAAGCGTAGTTTTGCCGCTATTTGAAGGTCCGGAAAACGCCATCGCCGCTTTTTTCATTTTTCTCCGAATTTTTGAAATTTACGCGAATTATAGCAAATTTAGGCTTTTTAAAAGCAAAATTTATCTAAAATAGCACCAAATTTAAAGAGGTATTAAAATGAAAAAGAGCGTATTTTTTTTAAGTTTTATTTTGGCGTTAGCTGGCTGTGCGGATAAAAAATATATCCACGAACCATTAAAAAACGAGCTTTTAGCCTACACTAGCAAATCTGAAATCATAGATGCCAAGACGAATATCCTAATCGTAGCAACCTATCTAAATCCGATCTATAGCGAGCTAATCGATGAACAAAAAAGAGAGAAATTCGTCGTGGCCGTGCATCCCAAAGAAGCTAAAATTTTAGACGAGAGCTTTAGCGCAAACGGCTCGCAGCGAGGCATCATGGTTAGACGCCTGACCGCCAACGATCCGCTTTTAGAAAAAGTGAGCTTTGAGGTGCCGTGGGCTCAGTATTTTGAGGTCAGCACCCCAGAGATCAAAAGCGATAGAATCAATATTAATTTCGAAATTTATCCGTCAAAGCAGGTTTCTTTGAGCTTTCAAAAAGTGTCGAAATCGATGTACTGGAACGGAGAAGCCTTAGGTAGATAACATAGTTTGCTAGTACCTTTTTGCCGTAGTCGCGGCTCTCGGCGAAGGGTACGAGCTCCATGGATAAAAACGGCTCATACTTACCTTCGTTAAAAAGGTCGCCTCGCTGAAGCATTTTCTTAGTAAAACCGATACCGCCGTTATACGCGTAAGCTACAAAAAGCGGATGGTAGAGGTATTTCTCCAAATAATTTAAGTGGTGGTCCGCAAATTTTAAGGCAAGGCGCGGATTAAACATATCGTCTTGATCGAAATTTGGGATCGCAAGCTCTTTTTTGCCGATGTGATTAGCCAAAAACGGCATAAACTGCATCATACCAAGCGCATAAGAGGTCGAGATGACGGCTGGGATAAAGCGGCTCTCTTGCCTACCGATCGCGTAAAGAAGCGCTTTTCTAGTCGCGTTTACGTCCTCTAGCTCATCAGCAAACGGCATAACGAAGTAGCTATCCTTGTAGCCGCTTGCCTTTTCCATCAGGTAGGCATACTGGCCTAGCGTCTCTTTGGTGTTAAAGGTTTCGGAGTGTTTTGCGGCATCCTGCGCACTCATCTCTTTTATCATTTTAAATGTCTTTTGCCACAAAAACGGATCTTTTATGTCGTAGTCAGCTACCTTTTCTTTCGTAGGCGTCGGCGAGACGATGTTTGCGGCAGCACTTGCGCCCGTTAGCTCGTTTGCATAAAGCGTATAGATATTTACGTCGCGGCTTTGATTTAGCTTCTCAAGATAGATTGTATTTCTACTTAGTAGATACAGCCAAAACACGGCATTATCCTTGCGGTCTTGTCTCTCAAAGGCCGCCTCGGCTCTAGTAAAAAACCTCGCCGCATCTTTTGGCGAATTTAACAAAACCGCGTTTATGCCGAGCATAAAGGCGTCCTTGCCCGCAAGCTCGGTTTCTTTTATCGCGAGAAAATTTTGCCTAAATTTGGCCAATTTCTTATCGATTATCAAATCGTTTGCTAGAGCATGAAACTCCTTTTTCATCGCGAGCAAATTTATAAAATTTACGTCAAATATCTTATCAAATTTATCCTTATGCGAAGACTGGTTAAAATAAACCAAAAACGCGTCCGTATCGTTAAATTTGGCAAACTCATCCTCGGGGTGCTTCTCGTTTAGCGAGCTAAGACGGCGATAAAGAAGCGGATCGGAGTCTTTAAATTTATCCGCCAGCTTTTGCCTCGTCTCCTTTTTTAGCTTCATCATAAAAGGCACTCGCAGGCGCTGTTTTTGGCAGGTTACGTTTGCGTCTAGGATATTTTTCGCGCTTACGCTATCGCAGTTTCCTTTGGTCTTTTTAGGCGGCAAAATTTCAGCCAGTTTCTTTGCTAGCACGCCCGCTCGGCGAAAGACGTCTTTATTTAAAATTTGCGCCTGTTCCTTAGTGTAGTCGCCTTCGGTTAAAAGACGGTAAAAGTAGTAATCCTTAGCAAGCCCCTTAGGTTCGTCTTTTATCTCCTCAAAGCTCTTAACTCCGCCAAACGCCGCCGCCGCAAAAATCGCGGGCAGGATAAATTTAAGCAGCGTACGCAAACATAAGCCTTACGAAAAATCTATCTATAAACTGAAGCGCCAAAAGTACGATAATAGGCGCCAGATCTATACCGCCAAAAACCGTCGGTATCACGCGGCGGATAGCGGCATAGACGGGCTCGGTGAGGCGGTAAAGCAGCTGCACGATAGGGTTATAGGGATCAGGGCGCACCCAGCTTATGATCGCTGCGCCTATGATGATCCACGTGTAGGCGCTGATAACGATATGCAAGATACTGCCGACTGCTTCTAAAAATACCGAAAATATCATCGTAAAATTTCCTTTAGATACGGTTTGATGAGCGGATATAGCTCGCTAAGCTCAGGGCCGTGTTCGGCGCCCGTGAGCAAAATTCTAAACGGCATAAAAAAGCCCTTGCCTTTTAGGCCAGTCGCGTCCATGAGAGCTTTTTTTAACTCGTTAAATTCGCCAAATTCGCTCAAATTTAAAGGCGCGGTCGCGGCTTTTATCGCCTCGCAACCCGCCTTAAACTCATCTGGGATAAATTTGGTCGCGAAAATCGCATCGACCTTAGTTTTTATCTCGGTTAGCAGGCTGCTTTCTTGAGTGTAAAATCTAGCTATCGCCGCAAATTCGGGCTTTATGCCCATTAGCGCGGCTAACCTTGTATCGCTTGCTCTTTTAATGTGCTCGCGGTTGATGTGCTCAAGCTGCTTGACGTCAAATTTGGCCGGAGACGCCGAAACCTTCGAGATATCAAACCACTGCGCGGCTTCTTCTATCGTAAAGATTTCAACCGGCGCTTTGTAGCCTAGCGAGATGATGTAGTTTGCGATGGCTTCAGGCATAAAGCCTTGCGAGAGCAGCCATTTTACGCTGCTTTCGTTCTCGCGTTTGCTCATTTTTTTACCCTCGACGTTTAGGATGATAGGCAGGTGAGCGTAGTTTATCTTTTGCGCGTAGCCTAGGCCTTCGCGGATGAGGTCTTGTTTTGGCGTGTTGCTGACGTGATCCTCGCCGCGGATGACGAATGTAACGCCCTCTAGCATATCATCGACCGCGCAGGCGAAGTTATAAGTCGGCGTAAAATCAGCTCGCATAATGACGAAACTATCGACGTTTTCAGGCTCGAAGCTTATCTCGCCCTTTATCGCGTCTTTAAATTTCATCGTGCCTAGCGGCTTTTTCATGCGCACGACGAAAGGTTTTTGGTTATTTAGCACTTCATTGTCGCTTAGATGCTCGCATGTGCCGTCGTAGCGGTAGGCTTCGCCTCTAGCCTTTGCGGCTTCTTTTTTAGCCTCCAGCTCGCTTTCGGTGCAAAAGCACGAAAACGCCTTTTTATCTATCAAAAGCTTTGCCGCGAACTCGCGGTGAAATTTCAAATTTTTACTTTGATAATAAAGCGTGTCCCATTTGATACCGAAAAGCTCCAAAATTTCTAAAATTTCCTTGTCTTTTCCGGGGATATTGCGCTCCTTGTCGGTATCCTCGATGCGGATGATAAAGCCGCTTTTATCCTGGAGCGAGCAGACGTAGTTTAGGATCGCAACCCTTAAATTTCCCAGATGCATATCGCCTGTAGGCGACGGCGCAAAACGATACATTTTTGTTTCCTTATTGATTTTTGGGGCGATTATAGCATTTTTGGCATTTAACCTCGCTTTTTTATCTTTTGTGAAGCTAAAATAAATATAATTGATATCTAATTTTAAAATTTAAAGGAAAAAGATGAGTTTCATCAAGGAATTCAAAGAATTCGCAATGCGCGGCAACGTCATCGACATGGCCGTTGGCGTCGTGATCGGCGGCGCTTTTGGCAAGATCGTTAGCTCGCTAGTGGGCGACGTTATCATGCCAATCGTAGGCGTACTAACTGGCGGCGTAAATTTTACGGATTTAAAATTTACACTAAAAGACGCAGTCGGCGATACGGCTGCCGTAACCATAAATTACGGCTCGTTTATACAAACGATGGTCGATTTTACGATTATCGCGTTTTGTATTTTCTGCGTCGTTAAAGCTATAAATTCGCTCAAAAAACCAAAAGAAGAGCCGAAAGCAGATGAGCCTGCGCCGGTGCCTGAGGATATAGCACTTTTAACCCAGATCAGAGATCTTTTAAAAAATAAATAAGAACGCCAAATGCTAGAGCAAATCCCGTTTTTTCAGGGGCTAAACGAGGCTGAGCTAAAAAGGCTAGAAAATATCAGCATCCTAAAAAAATATAAAAAAGGTGAGTTCTTATTTATAGAAGGCGAGGAGCCAAAGTGGCTCCACCTCCTCATAAAAGGCTCTCTCAAGCTCTATAAAATAGGCCCTAAAGGCAAAGAGATTTTTATGCATCAATTTAACGGGATTAGCTTCGTAGCGGAGCTTGCCAACTTTGAAAATATCAAATTTCCGGCGACGGCGATATTTTTAACGGGCGGCGAGGTGCTAAAAATCGACTATGATAAATTTTACGCCGAGTTTTTATCAAACCCGCGCGTATCGCTACAAATCATAAAATCGCTCTCGCAAAAGTTAAAAATCGCGAGCGAGCTGATACATCAAGAACTCGTGCTAAACTCCGAGGCCAAGGTTGCGAGCTTTCTCGTTAATCACGCCGATCTTTTTAATGAGCTAAAACACATCAAAATCGCCTCCATCCTAAACATCACCCCTGAGACGTTTTCAAGGATTTTAGCTAAATTTAAAACCCAAAATTTGATCGAACTAGACGCAAACAATAAAATCGTAAATATCGCCACAAGCGAGCTTTCGGATATGTTTGAAGGCTAGAGCCAGTATTTGCAAATTTAAGCTTTCTTTTAGCGCAAACCGGTTTTCGCGCGTTTTTAAACCTAAAACTCGGTTATAAAAATAAACTGGTCAAATTTCAGAACCCCTCGCATACTGCAATTTTATCCGCACCATCGTAATGCCGCGTCAAATTTATAAATTTATTCGTCGCAAGCCTGGCTCAAATTTAACCGATTACAAAAGCAAGGATGCATAAAATCTATAAATTTAAAAATACGATAAAATTTAAGCCGCCGCATCCATGAAAAGTTACGAGAACGCAACGCGTGGTAATGCCGCGAAAGCGGGATTTTTCCTTTAAATTTGAAGATCGAATTTTAATTTTTATTCTTTTTTTCTGCAGCCGCAGCCTCGGTATCTGCTAGCGAGGTGATTTCGTATTTTTGATCGATGTAGCCCATTTCTAGTAGTTTATTAAAAATTTTAGCCGTGAGAGGTCCGGCAGCCAGACCGCCGTGTCCGCCGTGCTCGATGATAACGGTAACGGCATATCTAGGCTCCTCGTACGGTCCATAAGTCGTGACCCACGCATGCGAGCGGCGCAGATACTCCATGTCCTCTTCTTTCATACGCTTTTTTTCGGCCTGCGAGATACCCACGACCTGCGCGGTACCCGTTTTTGCCGCTAGCGTGAGTTTTGCCTCTTTAAAATATTTATGCGCGGTACCTTTTTTATGATTTACGACCTCATACATCGCCTTTTGGACATACGGCAACTGCTTTTTCTCAAACGGCGTGAGGATATCATCGGTAGGCTCAAATTTAACCTCCTCGCCGTTTACGCTACGTAAAAAATGCGGGACGATATTTTTCCCCGTCGCCAGGATACCCGTATAGCGCACCACCTGCATCGGCGTCACGAGGAAGTTGCCCTGTCCGATCGAGGTGATCAGCGTCTCGCCCTGATACCACGGCTGAGCGTATTTTTGCATCTTCCACTCGCGTCCAGGCACGATACCGACAAATTCGTTAGGCAGATCCACCCCACTTTTTTGCCCAAAACCTAGCCGCTCTAAAACCGGGGTTATAGCGTCGATACCGACCTTTAAGCTGCCTTTATAAAAATAATCGTCGCAGCTCTCGCGGATGGCCGAGTTCATATCCATAAAACCGTGTCCGTAGACGTTCCAGCAACGGAAATTTCGCCCTCCAAGCTCAAACGAGCCCGAGCAAAAATACCCATCGGAGCGACTCATCTTGCCAGTATCTAAAAACGCCATCGCCACGCCCATTTTTATAACCGAACCCGGCGGATAAAGGCCGTTTACGAGCTTGTTTGTGAATGGATGATCGATACTTTTAACAAGCTCGTCCCATTTAGCCTGCGATAACCCCGTAACAAACGGATTTAAATCATACTCTGGAAAGCTGCCCGCAGCCAGTATCGAGCCGTCTCTCACGTCCATCACGATGATGACGCCCGCGTTATCGCCGAAAATTTCCTCTATGTATTTTTGCATCTCAAGGTCGATCGTAAGCGATATATCCGAGCTTTGCGGGTAGCTCACGGATATCTCCTCGACCTCCTGATTTAGCGCGTTTACTTTTATCTTTCGCACGCCCTCTTGACCCTGCAAGACGGAGTTATAAAAGCGCTCCGTGCCGCTTCTGCCCGTGTGATTGGTTAGCTTTGCGACGGGATCGGACTCGACGTCTTGCTGATTTGCGCGGCCGACGTAGCCGATGATGTGCGAGGCTAGGTTATTGTATGGATAGTGGCGCTTGGAGGCCGGCTTGACCTCTAAATTTTCTCGCAGCGAGAGCTCGGCGATGCGCGGTATCATCTTATCGTAGTCCATAAAATCGATAATCTGAATGAAATCTTGGTTATAAGGCGAGTCGGCCTTGACATATTCGCGCTTTAGCTTCGTGACATTTAAATCCTCAAATAAATTTTGCAAATTTGCAAGCTCGGCGTCTAAAATTTCCGCCCTTTTGCCACTTAGGTGCGGCTTTAGTGCGACGGAAAAACCGAGGCGATTTACCGCCATAGGACGCCCCTTGGCATCTAGAATCAGTCCGCGCACAGGGGCTAGATACTGCGTTTTTACCGCATTTTGCTCGGCGATCTCCTCATAAAAATCGTTTGACTTGACGCTAAGGTAATAAACTCGCACCAGCAAAAGCACCCAGACGCTAAATATGATGCCAAAGACTATGCGCATCCTCATAAGCGCCCCCTAAACAAAATCACCGCCAAAACAGACTCCACGCCGACGTAGATTAGGTACTCGTAGTCAAATTTTAACATAGGCAAATTTGCCGCGTATGAGATAAAAGAGCTGGTCGCGCAGGTCCAAACGTAGCCGCTAGTGACGAATCCCGCCGCCAAAAGCTCTCTTGATTTTAGCGTAACGATGAGCCAATCGGACATAAAATGATAAAAAAGCATAAACGCGATCACCGCTGAAAACAGCGCAAACCCGTGCGCCTGCTCGGCAAAGGTAAGGTAAAATAGACAAAAATACCACTCCTTGCCAAACTCTTTGAGCGTCTTTTGTTTTTGCAAAGTTAGTATGATCATGTAAGTAAAAAATATCCCGATAAGAGGCGGTAGGTGCGTAAATACCGTCGTTATGCTCTGATAAAATACTAAAAAAGCAACCCAAGCAAGTTGCTTTAAAAATCGCTTCTCCGCGCCAAGTCTTCGCATCGCCGCACTCGTTCGCATCGTTATAGGTTTTTAGCTAAATTTGCAAATTTAGTCTTGGAGTCGCTTAAATTTGTAAATTTAGCCGGAAAATTTGATGGTAAAAATGCCAAAATTTGCCTGAGGCTTTTTGATTTCATTACAGCCCCAGCGCGTTTAGATATATAAGCTCGTTTGCCTTTTCTACGCCCGTTTTTTTAAGCGCCGAAACGAAATACGCGCCCGGATAGACCTTTAGAACTGCGCTTTTTTGGCTTTGATTTAGCTTGTCTGATTTTGTGAGGAAATTTAAAATTTTTTGATCGGGGCGCAGAAAGCTTTGCAAATAGTCGTTTACGTCCCTATCTATTTGCATATCAAACTGGCGCGAGTCGATGAGATGCACGAAGAGCTTGATGTTGGCTCTAAATTTTAGGTACTCGTCGAGGTTTTTTCTCCACTGCGCATGCATACTTTTGGCAACTTTGGCGTATCCAAAGCCAGGCAGATCGACAAAAGTCAAATTTGCCCTCTCCTCGCTTGGCTCGCCTTGCTCGTTTTTGACGCCACGCGCATACTCGACCTCGAAAAAATTTATGAGGCGCGTTTTGCCCGGTGTCGAGCTGCTCTTGGCTAGGCTTTTTTGGTTTACGAGAGTGTTTATGAGGCTACTTTTGCCCACGTTTGAGCGCCCTAGAAACGCCACTTCGCTAGAGTTTGCAGGCGGAGCTAGCGAGATGTCGGGCGCCGAGATAAGAAATTTTGCGTTTAAAACGCGGATCACTTTTTGTCCTCGACTTGGAATATAAATTTGACCGGCTCTTTTTTGCCGCTATTTACGTTATACGTGCCGCTATTTTGATTGACCGTGATCTTTTCGCCGTAGACTTTTTTATCAGTCTCTATCTCGTGCAAAAAGCCGTTGCCGTTTATCGTATATAAATTTGGCGCAGGCTCGTAAACAAGCTCGCTACCGCTACCGTCGTATGTTTTATTTTTGATAAATACTCTAAATTTGGCATTGCCGGAAGCGACGTATTTTAGCGGATTTCGCTTTTTGTCGAAATATATCACTACCAAATTTGCAGTGAGCGTATCCTTGCCTTTTTTAATATTTACATTGCCTTTAAATTCGCTTATTTGCTTGCCTTCGTCGGCATAAAACTCATCAGCAGTGATCTCCACCTGCTCTGCTAAAAGCGGTAAAGCGCTAAGCGCCAAAACTAAAGCCACTTTTTTAAAACCAAAATTTATCATTTTCCGTCCTATCTTTTTCTATCTTGCTCTATCAAAGCAAAGGCCTTTTTGATATAAGCTTTTTTTAACTCAAAGTCATAAACCAGGGCTTTGCCGACTATTTTATCTTCGTTCTTCGTTAGCGTAAAAGGCGTTTGCGTAGTAGCTACTTTAGTGGCAGTACTATAAATGACCTCGTCTGATAAAAAGGTCAAATTTTCATTATTTGCATAGCGCGCGTTACCCTTAAGTATAATTCGACCGCCGTTATAAAATGCTTTATCGGAGCTCACGTTATGCTCTTTGTTATCTTTAAAAATTTCCGCTCTAAATTTTATAAATTCGTCAAATTCGGAGTATCTATTCCACGTATCGGCTTCATATCTGGCATTTACTACAGTAGCATTCATCTCGTAGTCAGTGACTGCGTTCATCTGCATGCTTGTAGTCACTTCGCCACCCTTTAATAGCTCGCTATAGTAAGGCTCCTCAATCGCCAAATAAACCATCGCCACGCTAAAAACGCTGACGACTAGGTAAAAAATCCTTATAACCAACGCTTAGCCCACTCTTGCATTAAGCCCTCGCTGCGGATAAGTATCTCTATCATCTCGCGCACCGCGCCGTTGCCGCCTTTGTAGTTGAGCCTCGTTCTTACTTCAAGCTCTTTGATCGCATTTTTCGGTTTAAAGCTCCATCCGACGCTTTTTAGTAGCTTGTAGTCGTTGTAATCGTCACCTATTGCTGCTGCATTTTCAAACTCGAGTCCTTCAAATTTAAGTATATGTTTTGCGGTTTCAAATTTATCGCTAATGCCTTGATAGACGTGCGTTATCTTTAGATCCTGCGCCCTTTTTTCGACGATAGGCGAGCTTCTGCCTGTGATGATCGCGACTTTTTTACCGAGCTTTAGCCAGCTCTCGATAGCGTATCCATCCTTAACGTCAAAAAATTTAAGCTCGTCGCCGTTTGGGCTATAAACGATCTTGCCGTCGGTTAGGCACCCGTCGACGTCTAAAAATATAATCTCTATCATAGCACGCCTTTCGTGCTAGGCACGCCGACTCTAGCGTTTTTGGCTAGAGCTCTTCTTAGCGCGACGGCACAGGCTTTAAAACTGGCCTCCAAAATATGATGAGAGTTTCGTCCGCGGATTTTAGCGATATGCAAGGTGATTGCGGCATTAAATGCTAGAGCCTGGAAAAACTCATTCGCTAACTCTACATCAAATTCGCCGACCTTACCCTCGCTTATGCTTTCGTATACCAAAAACGGGCGGTTTGAAAGATCAAGAGCGCAGTTTACCGCCGCCTCGTCCATCACCACCGTCGCCTCACCAAATCTCTCCACGCCGCTAAGCGGATAAATTTGCTCGCGCAAAGCCAGTCCGATAACGATACCCACGTCCTCCACGCTATGATGGAAATCCACATGCAAATCACCCTTGCAAACAAGCTTCATATCAAAAAGCGCATGCTTGCAAAAGGCCTCAAGCATGTGGTCAAAAAATCCTATGCCCGTGCTTATCTCAGATTTGCCACTGCCGTAAATTTCAAGCTCTAGGCTGATATCCGTCTCTTTTGTCTTTCTTTGCATCTTATTCCCTCACGAAAAATGCGCCCGAGATATGCCCTGCGCTTATGAAGTCTTTTGCTTCTTCTTCGCTTCTAAAGCCGCTTATAAATACCCTGTAAATTTTACCGCCGTCAAGATCATACGACTTTATAACAGTATCATAGGCGCCGTTGCCGTATTGTCCAGCGTGCTGCCGTTTATGAGC
>CALCKS010000150.1 GCA_937965895.1 uncultured Campylobacter sp. | reverse complement strand
GCCAGCTTCTCACGCCTGCCGTACGATCTGCTAGAAAACGTCTCGCGCCGCATCATAAATGAAGTAGACGGCATCAACCGCGTAGTTTACGACATCTCGAGCAAACCGCCCGCAACGATAGAGTGGGAGTAGCCTTTAAATTTGGGAAATTAGCTAATGAATGTCGTTGATTTGTTTTCGGGTGCCGGTGGTTTGACATTTGGTTTTTATTATAAAAAAGATGGGAGCAAATTTGTAATAAATGATAAATTTAATTTTTTATTCGCAAATGAATACGATAAGCATGCAGCAAGAGCATTTAAGCTAAATTTTCCAAGCATCAATTTATTAGAATGTGACATCAAGGAAATTGACGAAAGTAAACTTAAAAACGATGGGATTGATATAAGTTGCGTAGATATTGTTATAGGCGGCCCGCCATGCCAGTCTTATAGTACTGTAGGGAAAAGGCAATACGATAATAGAGCGGTTATGTACAAGGAGTATTGTAGGCTGCTTAGTATTTTAAGACCCAAGATGTTTATTTTTGAAAACGTAAAAGGCTTGCTTACTATGAAAAATAATATCGGCATACCGGTAATAGAAGACATCTGTGAAATGTTTGATAATATAAAAAACACTAGCGGCTATAAAATACATAAAAAAGTTTTAAATGCAGTAAATTTCGGCATACCGCAAAATAGGGAGAGAGTATTTATAGTCGGTGTAAGAAAAGATGTAGATCTAGTATGGGAATTTCCGGATGAAATATTAACTGATTGTGATGCATTTTTAAGTGTGGAAAATGCATTGTCGGATTTGCCGCCGCTAGGATTAAACGAAGAAAAGAGAGAATATTTAACGGGTCCTAAAAATATTTACCAAGAACTTATGAGAAACAACAACGATGCTTTAACTAGTCATAAGAGCGGCTCTTACGGCAAGAAAATTCAGGGCGTTATAAATGCCGTAATAGAAGGTGAGGGGCGAGAGTATATAAACAGCTTGGTAGATAGCAAAAAGCTGCCGTCAGAATATAGACTCACTT
>CALCKS010000149.1 GCA_937965895.1 uncultured Campylobacter sp. | reverse complement strand
AAGAAAGTTATGAGGCTAAATTTAGCTAAAAGCGGCTTTGATCTACCAAAAATATTATCGGCGCGCGTTTAAAATAAGAGTATCTTGTATATAAAATGAGAGCGAGGCAGAAACCTATGTTCTTTTACTCTCATTTTATATGCCGATTTTGTCCTTTTAAACGCCCTTTAAAATATCTTTAAAACTCTTGTTCGCCTTTAATCTATATGCTTCATGTCTCTAAGTAGACCTACAAATCTACCTACTATTTGACATTCACATTGATAAAATCTCATAGGTGTATAAATAGGATTGTAAGATACTAACATTAATTCTTCTCCTTGTTTATAGCACTCTTTGATAACTAGCCCCTCCGGAGTGTTTACCGCATATACGTTTCCGTCTTTATATGGTACGCCTCTTGCTATCATGCATAAATCCCCGTTGCACAGATGGGGCTCCATACTATCGCCTTGAGCCGGTATAATATCAACAGGATAAGACCCGCTACAGTTACTAAATTTATTTAATATTTTATTATCCATTACTACCTCGTCGAAATCTTCGTTTTCATTCCAGCCTCCGCCGCCGAGGCTTGCTCTAACGTTAAACAGCCTTAGAGTTTTGTATCTCTTTTCGGACTCGTCCAAACTTTTGCCCTCTTGATTGTAAAAGAATAAATTGATAGAAATTTTGCGTTTTACTAAAAAATCCATTATTTGCTTATACGGTACGGCGTTTCTAAATTTCATCTGGGCGTAGGAGTTAGGGTTTATCCCCAGTTCTCTGGCTACATCGCCATCTTTAATGTTTTTCTTGCCTTCGGTAGCCAATATGTCCTTTAATCTCTCCGTAACTTCGTTCATATTCATACATTTTACTTTTGATTTTATTTTGTAATAAATTTATCTAATTTTAGTCCAAATATTAAAATTTATTATATTTTATAAGGAATATACCCAAACCACAGCCCATACACAGCTGTGTAGAGTTATAGTCTGCTATAAAGAAATAAAGGAGATAATATGGTAAGAGCCGAGCTTAAAAGGTTGATCATAGAGGTCCGGGATTTTGATTTTAGGAGCAGGACAATGTTTTGTATATGGAGCCCGAGCTGGAACGCCAAGATAACGATAGAGGGTAGATATGAATATAAAATAGCCGATATCAAAAGCGAGATTATAAGATGTGAAAAGGCTATAAACTGCGGTGAGCTAGCCTGTAATGTTAAAAATCAAAAATACATGGCCGCTCTTTACAAAGAATTAAAAAGACTAGGCGAGGCGGCATAACCGCCACCTCCTAAAAATTCATAATCAATAGCTCGCCACTAGTTTTTCTTTCCACTGCATTGTTGAGGCTATAACTTACCTCAAGCTCTTTGATATTAAGGCCCGCGTAAAGATCGCGCACCATTTCGCAGTCGTTATAGCTAAGCATAAATTTGGCCTTGACGC
>CALCKS010000148.1 GCA_937965895.1 uncultured Campylobacter sp. | reverse complement strand
CTTTTTACCCTGCAAGAAAAACGTCGTATCCTGAAACTGCCTAACGCCGGTTCCGGTAAAATCTTGATTGGTTAGAGTTTTTTCGTCTTTTACATATTTAAAACCGATTAGATCGCGCATTTTGTGTTCGCTATCGATATAAACGGTTTTATTTTTATCGTCTAAATTTTGCGCTTTTAGCATTGTGTTGGAGGTGACTTTTTTATTATAATCGCCGTCCTTGCCCAAAAACAGCTCCTGCCCGTTTTGGTTGTAGGTCAAATTTACCTGAGCTCCGCCTACAGCTTTCATAGTTTGCGCATTGCCGAAATACTCATTTGTATCGCCGTTTATAGGTTTTGTATTTATAGCGCTTCCAGAGAATAAAAACTGCCCGTTGATCGAGGTGTTTGCGATGTTTACTAGGTGATTTTTGATGCCCTGAAGGTCGTTTGCGATGGCTTCCCGCGATGTTTGCGAGTGGATTTCGTTAGCACCCTGAACTAATTTTGTTTTAAAAGTCTCAAGCTGCTGCTTAAATTCACCCAAAGCCTTATCTGTATTTTTTGAAAAGTGTTGCGCCTTTGACGTCGCCGTTTGCACCTGCTCAAGCGTCGCAACCTCGTAATCAAGCCTCATGCCGTCGTTATAGACACTACTATCCTCAAAAGAATTTTGGATTTTAAGACCGCTTGATAATTGAGTATTTAGCTTGTAAAGCGCTTTCATATTGGTCTGATAGTCGTAGTTATTCGTAAATTTCATCAGCTGATTTGTCATTCTCATCGCATTTTTCCTTAAATTTAATTGAGCTCTTGCAAGCAAATAAAGTTCCACTCGTTATATCGTCAAATTTCAAAATTTATTTAGTTTTAGATATGATTTTGGCAAATTTAAGGAGAACAAATGAAAGTACTCTTTTCGCCGAGCGAAGCCAAAACCGCCGTGAGTCCAAACAAATTTATAGATAAGGACGCCTTTATTTTTCCAAATTTATATAAAAAACGGTATGAAATTTTAAAAATTTACGATGATTTTTTGCAAACGGCTACCGTTGAAAAAATCTCAAAACTTTTCGGCGTTAAAAATTTGACCGATGAGCCGAGTTTGCGCGAAAGCCTTTTTAAAAAAGGCGTGGTAAAAGCAATCCTGCGATATGACGGAGTAGCCTACAAGCACCTTGACTACCGCAGCCTTGATAGCTCGGCGCAGGAGTTTATAGATAAAAATACGCTGATTTTTTCAAATTTGTTCGGCCCTGTGACGGCAGCGGATGCACTGCCTGAATACAAACTAAAGCAAGGCGAGCGCATAAATGGGCTAAATTTAGAGGAATTTTATAGGCAAAATTTTAGCGACGAGATAGATGAGTGGCTGGGGGATGACGATATTTTAGACCTTAGAGCCGAGTTTTACGAGAAATTTTACCGCATACAAAAACCATTTGCGACCTTTAAATTTCTAAAAAACGGTAAAGTCGTCAGTCACTATGCCAAAGCATACCGCGGGATAGTTTTGAGGCAAGTAGCGCAAAACGGGGTAAAAAACTTCAGCGAACTTTGCAAAACCGATATAGAAAATTTGCGCCTTATAGACATCAAAAAAACTGGACTAAAAAGCGAGTTTTTGGTGCAAATAGTCTAAAATTCGAGCTTTTTAGTCAAATTCGCGCAAAAATCGTTAAATTTTCGGCTAAAAACTATTGTATTTTTTATAAAAACGTTGTAAAATGCCCGCATATCACTTCTTATTAAGGATGGTTCTATGAAAAAAGCTGATTTTATTCAAGCTGTTGCCGACAAGGCCGGTCTTTCTAAAAAAGATTCTCTAAAGGTAGTTGATGCCGCACTAGAGACTATCGAAGAGGTTCTTAAAAACGGCGATAGCATTAGCTTTATAGGCTTTGGTACATTCGCTACTGCCGAAAGAGCCGCTAGAAAAGCAAGAGTACCGGGAACTACGAAAGTTATAGATGTTCCTGCCAGCAAAGCGGTTAAATTTAAAGTAGGCAAAAAATTAAAAGAAGCAGTAGTAGCAGGCGCAGGCAAAAAAGGCAAAAAGAAATAATCACCCTTTCATGAAAGCTCAAGATTGGGCTTTCATGTTTTTTAATCTCTTTTTTATATCTTTCAAGGTAAAATCTCACTTCTTTAATTAGCCCGAGTGGTGAAACCGGTAGACGCGCCAGACTCAAAATCTGGTAAGGGCAACCTTGTGTCGGTTCGAGTCCGACCTCGGGCACCATATAAACTTACAAATATTCAAAAATACACTATTCTCGACATATATAATGTTTAAAAAGTAAAATAGAATATTCCAAACCAACTACCAGCTGGTAAAGTGTAATTTTTGTGCTTTTAGTAAAGCATAACACATATGCTATTTTGTTTTAACTACCGTAAAACCATTTTATGTATGTTTTGATTGTCGCCAAAATTGTTTACATAACTCTAGGTCTATTCCAAAGGTCATAGTTGTATTTTTTGTCATCCCGCTACGCTCCTTTTAACTTCGCGGACGAGTGAAGCCCGCCCTTGTGACGAGGGATTTCGTCCCCTCGACCCATCTAAAGCACACGTCGGCGCGTCGGCCTACGCGTATAGTGCAGTTTTTAATCATTTTTCAGCCTTTTTTTATCTTTATATTATTAAAATTGAAATGCAAATTTATACAACGGAGGCGCTAGAATGAACGATCTATTTATCGGCGTCGTATTCTATTTTGCTTTTATGTTTTTCGGACTTCTTTTTTCTTGCTATTTGCGCTTTTTGGTATATTTCTATCCCGCTATTTTGTATTTACGTGTATTTTAAATATTTCAGAAAAGAGAGAAAATTTGAGGCTAGAGTTTTAGAGCCTTAAAACTCTTTTGCAAGCCTCAAGGCTATTTCATAATAACCCACAAACTCGTTAAATTCTATTTTTTAAATTAAAGAATATGGATTTACGGTTGCAAATCAAACCACTGAGCAACCGCTACGACAGCAAGCCTAAATGTCGCGCTATTTTTAAATTTTAGCCAAATTTGGCTTCAAATTTAGATTATTTTGCCGCTACGCTTACTCGCTCGTAGTGCGCGATGATTTTATTGTGAATCAGTAGCGAGATATAAATCACCGCACCGCCTAGGCAGAGTCTTAGTATGTCCGCGTCTTTATGCCAAAATACTAAATTTACGATGATATCAGCAGGTATTAGAGCGTTATTCATGATAGCTAGGGTGCCGCTATCTACCTCGCATGCACCTTTGTTCCACAAAAAGTATCCAAGACCGCTAGCTCCGATGCCAAGCCAGAGCAGTACCGTGCCTTGGGTTAGATCAAGGTTGATTTTTTCAGGATTGCCAAACATGGCAAAGGCTATGCCTCCGCAAACCACACCTAAGCATTGGCGCCCTAAGCTGAGTGCAGAAGCGGCAGCATCGCTTCTAGCGTTTATAGACTTATCTCTTTTATATCGGCGATCTTGAGGAATTCCGCGTAAATTTGCCCTACGAGCGCAAGGCGGTTTTTGCGCACGAGCTCGTCCTCGGCGTTTATCATTACGTTGTCGAAAAACTCGTCTATCGCGGCTTTTAGACCGAAAAGATTTTTTAGGCGTTCGCTGTATGAGCCGCCTGCTTTTACTGCGGACTTAAAGGCGTCAAATAGCTTTTTCTCGCTCTCATTTTCAAATTTCGCTTCATCGACCGCGCCGAAATTTTCATCCTTTATGATGTTTGCCAGACGCTTAAACGTGCTGAAATTTTGCCTAAAGTCCTCTGCCGCGCAGATAGCACCCAGAGCCTCTATCGCCTCGCACTGCGCGAGCACGTCGCCTTTTTTACTAGCTAGGCAGGCCTTTACGACGGACGGGTTCACGTCAAAGAAGGTATAAAGCCTATCAAATATAAACCCTATCAGCGCCTCGACGTCAAATTTCGCATACCCCTCCGCTGTCTCGCGCAAAAACGCCGCGATATCAAGGTTTAGATTTTCGTTTTGGATTATCTTGATGACGCCGTTAGCCGCGCGGCGCAGCGCATACGGGTCTTTGTTGCCGCTTGGGATCTTGCCCGCGCTAAAGAGCCCGATTAGCGTCTCAAGCTTTATCGCGAGCGCGACGACGGAGCTAAAAATAGTGCTAGGTAGCGCGCTAGCCTCGCCGCTTGGCAAGTACTGCTCCTTGATCGCGGTTACGACGTTTTCGTTTTCGCCCTTTGCCGCCGCGTAGTAGCCGCCCATCACGCCCTGTAGCTCGGTAAACTCATACACCATCTGCGTGGTTAGATCAGCCTTGCTCAGCATCACGGCACGCTCCAGTAGCGACTCGTAGTCCTCTCCCGCGCACGCTTTTAGGCGATCGGCGCAGATTTTAGCCAGCCGCTTTGCGACGCCTAGCTCGCGCACGCTTTTATCGTATGTGCTGCCAAGCTCCTTTAGATAGGTGATATTTTTTAGTTTTTCCGGACCAAACTCATGCGCCAGGTCGCTGCGCCAAAAAAACATCGCGTCGCTAAGCCTTGCGCGTAGAACCTTTTCGTTGCCTTTCACGATGAGCGTCGGCTCGGGCGAGATGGCGTTGCTAACGACTACGAAGCGATTAGCGAGCTTGCCGCCCTCAAAAACGGGAAAATACCTCTGATTTTCCTTCATCGAGGTGATGATGACTTCGCTAGGTACCTCCAAAAACTCCCGCTCAAAGCCGCCAAGCAGCGCGGTTGGATGCTCGGTGATCGCTACGACCTCGTCTAGCAGCGCCTCGTCCACTTCGACCGTTACGCCGTTTTTGGATTCGATTTGTTTAAATTCGCTCAAAATTTTCTCTCTGCGCGCATTTTGATCGAGGATTACGCCGATTTTAGGCATCGCGGCGAAATAATCTTTGGCGTTTTTGACGGTAAATTTATCGTAGCCGACACTTCTGTGCATGTAAATCGTATCGCCGCTTTCAACGTCAAATTTGTTAAATTTAACAACCTCGTCTCCAAGCAAACACAAAAACGAGCGAATCGGACGGATAAACTCAAATTTACCATCGCCCCAGCGCATAGATTTGCCAAAATTTAAGCCGAGCAAAAACTTCTCGATCATATCGCCCAGAAGCTCAGAACTAGGCTTGCCCGCTACTGGCTTTTTGTAGTAGAGCACCTCTTTGCCGCCGACTGTTTTAAATTTGAGCTCAGACTCCTCGATACCGCATTTTTTAGCAAAGCTTAGCGCGGCGGGCGTCCAGGCGCCGTCTTTCAGCGCGACTTGTCTGGGCGCACCGATAAACTCGCTAAATCCGTCCTCCTGACGCACCGCAAATTTCGGGTGGTAAAACGCGATCCTGCGCGGCGTGTAATAAAACTCACACTCGCTATCTAGGCCGTTTTGCGCTAGCGTCTCACGCCACTTTGCCGCGACGTTGCCGCACTCTTTTAAAAACGGGATCGCCGGCAGCTCCTCGACGCCGATCTCCACGATCAGTTCTTTTGTTTCGCTCATTTTTTATCCTTTTTTAAATTTTGTCTTCTTTTGCTTCTCTCAAGCGTCTGCGTGACGAATCCGCGCATCAAAAATATCACGAAAAGCACGAATGCGACCAGCACCAATGCGTCAATTATTCTCATTTTCTATCCAAATTTGAGGTTCGTTTTTATAATTCACAACTCGAACGGACGTAAAAATCGCCTCTTTTTCGTTGCGCGGTTTGCCCTTAGCGCCGTAAATTTTGATATCTCCGTAAGGCGTGTAGAGTCTGCCGTTTCGCACTTCGCCACCGATACGGCTAAACACGTCGCCCGGGCGCGCTTGTTTTAGGCTTTTAGCTTCCAGCATTTGCTCACGCGGATCTTGCGTTTCGTCATAAATTTTTACCGCATAATGCGAGCTGATCTCAAGATTTCCCTTAAACTCGTCTAGGCGGTTTACCACTACGTCGATGATCTGGCCGGGCTTTGCGTCGTTTTTTGGCTCATAAACGTAAATGCCGCGCTTATCTTGCGCCAGCGTAAAACCCTTTTTATCTTTTTGAACGACCGTAGCGCGTTTTAGCAAAACGGGTAAATTTGGCTTTTTTGATAGCTCGCCGACCCGCGCCTCGGCTATATGTTGCAGCGTATTTTTAGCGTTTTTATCAAAATTTAGCCTAAAAACCAGCGCGAAATGATCCGAAATTTGCACCCCGTCACGCTCAACCTTAAAGCTATTTAAAACGTAGTTTTGGCTAAGCGCGTCCTTTGAGAGCAGGACGTGATCGAGCGCGTTTAGGCTCGTATGCGAGTAGCGCTCGTGCTTTGGCAAAAATGCCCAAAGATTGGCTAAATTTTTACTAGTTTCAAAATCGCCCAGCAGCTCTTTATCTCCGTAAGGCGCGTTAAAATCGCCCAAAACCACGACCTTTTGGGTATCCGCTAAGGCTGATTTTAGCGTGATAAATGCAGTTTTTCGCTGCTTTAGAGGATTTTTTCTCGCAGGAAAATGCAAATTTAAAAGGCTAAATTTTTGCCCGTCTATTTCAAAATTAAGCTTTAAAATGTCCCTTGTTTTTACGTTTGGTACGCTAAAGATCTGCGTTTTTTCAGGCTTTATGCGAGACAGCACGGCTAGGCCTACGGGGCCGTTTTTACCTTTAGAAAAGGTAAAATATTTATAGCCCGCCTCCTTCATCAGCTCTTTTAAAATCGCTTCGTTTTCGATCTCTTGAAGCGCGATGATATCGGCGTTTAGCTCTTTTATCTTTGCGCTTACGGCTTTAAATTTAGCGCTCGCTTTTTTCTCGTTCCATTCTGATTTGCCGACGACGAAATCTTTATACTCGCTGCCGTCGTTTTTTGCGTCAAATAAATTTTGAACGTTAAACGTAGCGATCTTTAGCTCGGCGCCCGCCGCAAAAACTGCGAAAAATAGAGCCGAAAAAACGAGCGCAAAAAGCCTATTTGCCGCAAATTTCATAGCGCGTTTCCAAAGCCCGACTCGGCGAAATTTTGCCTGATAGCCTCATACGCGACGATACCCGCGCTCGTGGCTAAATTCAAGCTTCTGCCATGCTCGCCCATCGGGATTTTGATCGCGTTTGCGAAATTTCGCTCTATCAGCTCCATAGGCAGGCCCGTACTTTCGCCGCCGAAAAACAAAAAGTCGCCCTTTTTAAACTCCGCTTCAAAGTAAAATTTATGCGCCTTCGTCGTAGCGTAAAAAAATCTATCCTCGTAAGCGGCGTTTGCGCGCAAAAACTCATCCAAACTCTCCCAAATCACGGGATTTAGCCGCGCCCAATAATCAAGTCCCGCGCGCCTAACGGCCTTTTCGCTGATGTCAAAAACGGTCGGTTTGATTATATGCAGCTTAAGGTTTGCATTTACGCACATGCGCCCGATCGAGCCCGTATTTTGGGGGATTTGAGGATGAACGAGGACGATGTTGAACATTTAAAAAGCCGCCTTAGCCTGCGTTTTAAAAGCCACAAAAGTACTTGCCGAGTCGCTCCAATTTAGGCTTTTTGCAAAACTTATAAATTTAAAAAGAATATTTTTATTTTGAAAATTTATATTTGAGTTTTTTTCCACTTTCGCCTCTTTAAAATAGGGCTTGATTTTAGCCAATTTGCGCTTTTAACTAGGTTAATTTTTAGGCGCGACTGACTTTTCGTTTAAAAATTTATCTATCGCTAGATCTTGCCTGCGCCTTATCTCAGCGCCTATTGCAGCGCCTTTAAAGCCCAGTTTTAAAATCTCCGCCGTGTCGATAGCGGGTTCAAATTTAGCCTCATAAACGCCTAAATTTTTGGCTCTTTTTATGAGGCTAGGAGAGTTTAGGCCGAGCCAGCTTTTTAGCGGTTTATCAAGGGCGATTTTTAGTAAATCTTTGTCGCTCGGGCGACCCACAAAAAACGCCTCTTTAACGCAAGCTTCAAAGCTTTTAGGAAGTCCTAAGTCGTAAAAATTTTTAACGCCGAAATAGCCATTTAAAAGATATAAAAACTCGCGCTCGTCTTTTTTGCCGTTTTGTTTAGGTAAAAATTTGACCGCGCTTTTTAGTTTTGCGGCAAATTTTTCCACCTCGGCTCGGCTCAAATTTAACCCGAAAATTTTACCAAGAAGCCCTAGTTTATAAAGATACAAAAAGCCGATCTCTTGAAATTTGGCGCCAAAAAGCTTCATCAGCTCGCCGTTTATGCGCTCGCGGCTAAGATCGCTGATACTTAGGCGCTTCATCAGCCCCAAACTCTCGCGCGCGATACGGAAATTTAGCCGCGCGCTAAACTGCACCGCTCGCAGTACGCGCAGGCTATCTTCGGCGAATTTTTCATCGTCGATATGGCGCAAGATACCGCGCTTTAGGTCTCTCTCTCCGCCGTAAAAGTCCAAAAACGAGCCGTCAAAGATATTTATCATCATCGCGTTTACGGTAAAGTCTCGGCGCAAAGACGCCGCACGCTCGTCATCGGCGTAAGCAACCTCAAATGCTTTGTGTCCCTCGCCGGTTTTGTTTTCGGTTCGAGGTAAAGAAAGATCGAAGTTTTTAAATTTATAAACAAAGTAGTTTTTGCCCACGCCGCAAGCGCCGATTTGCAACATCAGAGCGTCAAATTTGGCCGGATCGATACCGTAAATTTCAACATCAAAGTCGGAGATTTTTTTACCGAGCATCGCGTCGCGAACACAGCCGCCGACGATATACGCGCGCTTGGTGTGGGGTGCTAGAAAATCTCGCAGCCATTTTAGATTTTTATTTTTGCAGATTTTCGAGCCGATTTTCGACATTTGCCAGCACGAATTCTAAAAATTTAAGCGTGAGCGAGAGCCTGTCTTTCAAATTTTCCTCGCCGGTCGCGTTAAGCCCCTCAAAAAGCACCAAAATGCGCTCTTTTAAGTTTTTTAGAAATATCTCCTCGCCCGTGAAATTTGCAACCTCGACTTCAAAGGCTTTTTGCGGCGCGGCAGTCGCGGCGATCTCCCCTATGCCGTCAAATTCGGAAGCAACGTTTTGCGAGTTTGCCGCGCTTTCTAAAACGGCTTCAAACTCGCTAGCCTCGTCCGCTACGCTTATCTCGCTAACTAAATTTGCAAGACCCGTGGCATTGGTCAAATTTACATCGCCGCTTGATACGGGCGCATTTGTTAAATCTATCCCGTTTTTAGTTTCGCAAGCCTCTTGCGATACGCCCTGTTTTTCGCGCGCGGCGTCCATTCGCTCTAGCTCCATCGCCACCTCGTCTATCGCCATTTTTGCTATTTCTTCTAGTTTCATAGTTTTATCAGCCACCTTTTAAATTCGGTTATTTCTTCGTCCGTTTTCATCTTGACGAAAAAATCGCGCATCTGCTCGTTCACGCCCGTTTTTTTCCTGCTAAGACCGCTTAAACGCCTTATCGCGGCGATCGCGGCGGCGTTTGTCGGCTCGCGCTTTAGGATGTTTTTATAAACTATGAGCGCGTCGTCTTTTAGCCCTTGAGCTTCGTAGATTAGGGCTTCGGTAATCGTATCTTTCATCTTTACGCTTTTTTTACGAGCGAGGCTACGATATTGCCCATTTCGCTCGTAGTGCAAATTTCTTTAGCGTCAAACTCTGCTATATCCTTCGTCCTGTATCCTTGTGCGAGTGCTGCTTTTACGGCGTTTTCGATCGCTTGCGCGGCCGCATTTTCGCCAAATGAATACCTAAGCATCATCGCCGCGCTTAGTATCGTAGCAACCGGATTTGCGATGCCCTGCCCTGCGATATCGGGCGCACTGCCGTGGATAGGCTCGTATATTCCCACCTTGCCCCCGATGCTGGCGCTTGGCAGGAGCCCTATCGAGCCGCACACCATGCTAGCTTCGTCACTTAGGATATCGCCAAAGAGATTTTCCGTCAATATCACGTCAAATTTACTAGGCGCGCGCACGAGCTGCATCGCCGCGTTATCGACGTACATAAACTCCAAATTTACCTCCGGATAGCTCTTTGCGACTTCGCTCGTGACCTCGCGCCAGAGCTGACTGGTCTCTAGCACGTTTGCCTTATCGACCATGCAGACGCGTTTTTTGCGCTTCATCGCGGTTTCAAACCCGACCTTTGCGATGCGCTCGATCTCCTCGCTCGTGTAGGTCATAGTGTTATATGCGCTGTTTTCTTTTTTCTCGCGCGGCTGGCCGAAATATATCCCGCCGGTTAGCTCGCGAACCACGATAAAATCAACACCCTGAAGGACAGAGGGTTTTAGCGTACTAGCGTCTACTAGCTCGTCAAATATCATCGCAGGGCGCAAATTTGCGTACGCGCCAAGCTCTTTTCGCAGCTTTAAAAGCCCGCTTTCAGGGCGCAGATGGCGCGGCAAGCCGTCCCATTTAGGCCCGCCTATGGCGCCAAAAAGCACCGCGTCCGAGTTTAGCGCACCGTTTAGCGTTTCGCTAGGCAAAGGCTCGCCAAACACGTCGATCGCGGCGCCGCCCATCAAGTAAAAGTTGTAGCTAAGTTCAAAACCAAACTCCGCGCTAGCCGCGTCCAGCGCCTTTATCGCCTCATCGACTATCTCAGGGCCAATGCCGTCGCCTTTTATCACTGCGATATTATAAATTTTAGCCATTTTATATCCTTGTTTTTGCGTATTCTATGAGGCCGCCGCTTTTTAAAAGCTCTTGCATAAACGGCGGTATCGGGCTAAATTTATACTCTTTGCCGCTCGTTAAATTTACGACCGCGCCGTTATCCACGTCGATTTTTAGCTCGTCGCCGGCGTTTATCTCGTCTGTTTCTTTGATTTCTAGTATCAAAAGTCCCGTGTTAAAGCTGTTTCTATAAAAAATCCTAGCAAAGCTCTTAGCTATCACGGCGCCTATGCCTGCGGCCTTAAGCGCCAAAGGAGCGTGCTCGCGCGAGCTACCGCAGCCGAAATTTTCACCAGCTACGATGACATCGCCCGCGGAGATTTTTTTGCTAAACTCGGGATCGGCGTCCTCCATGATGTGAGTGGCCAAGATTTTTTCGTCGGATGTGTTGAGATAGCGCGCGGCTATGATGATGTCGGTGTCGATATTGTCGCCGAATTTCCAGACTTTTGCTTGTTTCATGATTTGCCTTAAGATTAAATTTGGGCGATTTTATCCAAAAGAAGCTAAATAAACAATCAAAGCGCGCAGGGTAGCGGTTAGAACGTGTAAATTTAAGGTTAAATTTTAGCGCTTACGATTGCGAGTCAAATTTCAAATTTGATACAAAAACAAGCGTGACGAGACGAAAACTAGCTGAGTTTTTTGATGCGGAAACTGCGGCTAAATTTGATTTAGAGGAAGGACGAGCTATTGCTGAGATACTCGTCCGTAGATTTTTTGTTTTTACGTTTTGTTACCCGTTAAAACAAAACCACCGCTGCGGTTAGACAGCCCCAAAGCACGGCTCCGATAGCCATAGTTACGTGAGTGACTGCAGAATCGTTCATCTTTTTCTCCTTTATTTTTGGAGAATTATAATGACCTTTTGTGTCCTCAATGTGTCCTTTGTATGACTTTTTAAAATTTCGCTTGAAATTTACGCTTATTCCGTTAAATTTCGCGCCCGCAACTTAAATTTGTCGCACAATCAGCCGAGCCTGAGAGTCAAATTAGCCCGCCGCAAAAGCGCAAATTTACTAAAATTTAACCGCGCTTTGCCTCAAATTTTACGCGTGTTTAGGATCATTACGCTCACGGTCGTACCGCGCCCCGGCTCGCTTTCATAGCTTATCTCCCCGCCTAAAAGATGAACAATGCGCCGCACGATAGATAGCCCCAGGCCACTACCTTTGCCCTTGTGCGACTCCTCGCATTGATAAAATTTATCGTAGATTTTTTCTAGCTTTTTTGCCTCGATACCCGCCCCCTCGTCGCTAATGCGCACGACAAGCCGCCCGCCCTCTTCGAGGCAGCTCACGCCGACGTCCGCGGCCGAGTACTTTAGCGCGTTATCCATCAAATTTATCCAAATTTGCGCTAGCATCGAGGCGTTGCTGTGTACGCTTACAGCGGGTAGATCCAGATCAAACTCCCGCCCGCCGTACTTTTGCATCAGCATCGCCGCAACCTTTCGTAGCTGCTCGTCTACTCGCACGTTTTCGTCTAAATTTACGCCCGCCTGGCTATCTAGTCGCGAGAGCAGCAGCATGTCCTCACACAGCCTACTTAGCGAGTTTGCCTGCTCTTTTATGAGCCCGAGATACTCGTTTCTGCGCGTCTCGTCCATCTCGTCCTGCGCAATCTCGCAGTAGCCGCTGATGACGCTTAGGGGCGTTTTTAGCTCGTGTGAGACGTTTGAGACGAAGTCCTTTTGCATGTAGTCCATTTTTTCCAGCGCAGCTGCGGTCAAATTTATATTTGCCGCCAGCTCGTCTAGCTCGTGCAGGTATTCGCTATCCGCGCCGCGTTTGCAGTTCTTGCGCGCAACCCTAACGGCGAAGTCACCTCTAGCGATCTTGCCGGCTGCCAGTCTAAAGCTCTCGACGTATCTCAAAAAGTATGCCGTTACGGCATAAAATATCGCTCCGCCCGCGCCCATCACGATCGCGCAAAAGCTGATAATGCCCCAAAACATCCCCAGCTTCATCTCAAATATCCGCTCGTAAGCCAGTATCGCCGCCGACGCCGCGACGCAAAGCACGCAAAAGACAAAGATAAACATCGCGGCCGTGTAGGTTTTTAGACTGATTAGGTATTTTTTCTTATTTTGCGTAGTATTCATATTTTATTTCCGTTTTTTTGTATAGACCGATCTCTTTTATGTCGCCGTTTTCGTAGTATTTGTCCGCGGGCTTAAATTTGACCGATGTTTTACGCGTCAAATTTCCCCGCTCGTCCCTGCTTATATCCTTAAACTGCAAGATTTGCCAGATTTTTGCCTCAGAGCCGAAGTAATTTACCGACGTATACTCCATCTCGTCGCCGTTTGCGGCGTAGTAATAAACCCATTTTGAGTTCGGAGTTTGCGTGATTTTTTCGTATTCGCCGTTTGGCTTGCGCTCGAAGCTTATATCTATGCCGTGCCGCGGCTCCATATTATTTTCTATCCGCGTTAAAACGCCCTTTTCGTCGTAGACGTAGCTATCGTCCATCACTAGCGTCCCACCGGAATACACCGCCCGAGCGATCATTTTGCCATCCTTGCCGTAGGTAGTTTTCTCCGTACGCGGGTAAAATTTATCCTCGACATACTTTTCTTTGGCCGTCGCGACTAAATTTTCGCCGTCAAATTCGTATTCGTAGAGATAAACGGCGCTATCTTGATATTTTTTGCGTATTAGCCCGTCTTTGCCGTACTCAAACAAAACCGAGCTGTTTGGCACGCCGTTTATATGCTCGGTTTCTTGCAGTATATAGCCGTTTTCGTTAAACTCCGTCCGCTTCACGCGCGTATTTTCTAGCGCGCCCGAGCCGTCTATGGAGTATTCGTACTCCGTAGCCGTCATGCTTTTGACCTCGCCTTTTAGATCCTTTTTGCTCCAGTCGCTTTCAGGCAAAACGGCCGAGTTTAGATAGCAAACCGCCGATACCGCCGCTAAAATAGCTTTTAAAATTTTCACTCTATCTCCCCGCCCCTCACTCGTAAATTTCGCCCTTATAGCCGATACCGCGCACCGTAGCTATCTCAAAGTCCGTGCAATTTTCTAGCTTGCGGCGTAGTTTTTTTACGTGCGTATCGACCGCGCGCTCGTCGCTATCCGTGTCGTAGCCCCAGATTTCTTGCATGATTTCAAGACGAGTGAAAATTTTGCCCGGGTTTGAGAGCAGTAAAAAGAGCAGATAAAACTCCTTTGGCGCGAGCTCCACGGCCTCGCCGCCGATTTTCAGGCTAAGGGCTGTATAGTCAAGCTCGGAGTTTTTAAACCTCAGCCGCTTGCCGCTAGCGATCTTGGCTCGGCGCAAAAGCGCGTTTATGCGTAAAATCAGCTCCTTTAAATTTAAAGGCTTGCTCATGTAGTCGTCCACCCCCGTGATAAATCCCTTCTCCATGCCCTCCATGCCGCTTTTTGCCGTTATCATGAGCACCGGCAGCGACTCGTCTAGTAGCTTGATTTGTTTGGTTAGCTCATATCCGCTAAGCCCGGGCATCATGATATCTGTGACGACAAGATCGGCGCGTTCGCTCTCTAACAGCTTTATAGCCTGCTCCCCGTCAAAAGCCGCAAGCGGCGAAAAGCCCTCCTGAGCTAGCTTTAGGCAGATGATTTTATTTAAATTTTCGTCATCCTCGGCGACTAAAATTTTAAACATTTATTTTCCTTAAATTTGCCCCGAATTTAACGGGCAAGGCGATAAATTTTGTCCTATTTTATCAAATTTAACGAGAAATGGGCGGGCAAATTTAGCGAAGCATCATCAAAACGCCGATAGTGCAGATAACGACGGCGGTAAAAATCTCCAAAAGTCGCAGGTGGGTTTGCAAAAATTTCTTTAGTATCGCGCCGCCAAGAGCATAGATGCTTAGCGAGCAAAACTCGATAAAAACGAGCGTAACCGTGATAGAGAGTATGCGAGGCAGGCTAAACGGATCGTTCGCGTCCAAAAAAGTCGGCAGCAAAGCCGATAGAAAAATCCACGCCTTAGGATTTGAGATGCAGACCACGGCGCCGTTTAAAAACATCTGCTTTTTGCTCGGCAGCTGCGAAACCTTCGTGATACTAAGCTGCCCCTTGCTAAAAAACAGCATAGCGCCAAGATATAGCAGATAAAGCCCCGCGATGATATTTAGAGCCTTAAACGCGAAGCTATAATGCGCCAAAACGGCGCCCACTCCTAGAATACAGCAAATACCCACGAAGGCCAGAGAGGCGAGCTGCCCCGCCATCATCGGCAGCGCGCGCACGTAGCCCAGGCTCATGCCAATACTCATCGCGTAGGTCATGTTGATACCCGGCATCAGGCTAATCGGAAAAAATGTGACGGCAAAAAGGAGGTAGTTCATAAAGTGCCTTAAATTTTGAAGAAATAGTAAATCAAATTGAATAAATTTAAGATAAAAAAACGGCGGGCGGACGGCGGAAATTTAGTAAATTTTACTCAAAGTGTCGCTTGTGTTTTTGGGTCGCTACGGAAAATTTGCTTTGTTATGCGCGGGCGCGTAAATTTAGCGGATTTAGCGGCTGCATTTGTTTGCGTTTTTTGAGGCGTAGAGAGCAAAATTGGCAAGCTTATCTTTGAGCGCACAAATTTAAACCCGAAAATTTAACTTTATAGATGCGGGTTTAAATTTATCCCAAAAGCAGCTCCGCCATAGCCCAGCGCCTAACGAGATTTGCCGTAATTTTACGCTATTACGATTAGCACGCCAAGGCCTTTGTCGGCGGCATTTTGATAAAAGCTCAAAAGCCCATTAAAATGCTCTTTTAGCTCGGCTTTGAAATTCGCTCTCGTACTCCCATATCTCGGGGTATGTGCCAGCCTCGCCGAAGCCCGTAAAATTTACGTTTGCCAAAAGCGCGCCAATGTCGGCACTCTGCATCGCTTTAGCTACGGCTTTTACGTCGTCTGCGCCCACGTAAGATATCGCCTCGCTTCCCTCCTCGCCAGCCATGCCGCGTCCGAAAATCGCCCAACTAAGCGGGTTTGGCGTAGCGAAAATCTCGCCTGCACTCATCGCCTCAAACATATTTTTGCCAGTTAGCGTTTTATGCATCGCGTCCCACATTTTATCTAGGTCGTATTCGTCCAGCGCCTCGACATCATCGCCGCCGCCGTTTTTGATCGCTTCGATAACGTCTTGCGCATAGGCGTAGTAGTGCGCGCTCATTCCCATTTTCGCTCCTTAAATTAAAATAATCAATTATACCCAACGAAAGCTAAAATTTACGCTTGCAAATCGCGCTTTTAGCCAGGTTTCCGCCGTTTAGCGCGGTAAATTTAAACGCAAATTTAAGATAAATTCGTCGCAGTAAAAGCTGTCAAAAAAGGAAATTTATAAAAGAGACAGCGAACCGCAAATTTAGCAAATCCGCCGTTGTAGAAAAATACGCAAGTATCGCGAGATATTCTCCAAAAAGCAAATTTTAGTGAGTTAAAAATAACTCCTGAATCTTAGCCTTATCAGTTGTTTGCGTAAGCGCAAGCATCAAGAGCACTCTAGCTTTTTGCGCGTTTAGGTTGTCGCTTGTTAAAAAGCCGTATTTGCCGTCGTCTACTTCGCCGTTCATAGTCGTCTCGCCGCTGCTTACGCGCGAGCCTCGCACGACTACTACCCCGCTTTTAACCGCTTCGCCTAGAGCCTCAAGCACGCTTGGGAATGGATTTCCGTTACCCATGCCCGCATTTACGATGCCCTTAGCTCCGTTTTTGACGGCTAAATTTACAAAGTCCGGGTTGTCGTTTGAGTGGCTATAGATGATATCGACTCTTGGAAGCTCCTTGATCTTTGTGATGTCAAATGCCGAATTTATGGTATGCTTGCGCGTAGGATTCATGTAAAATTTGACGTTGCCGTAATACGCCGTGCCGATCTTTCCGCTATTTGGAGATTTAAAGGTATCTACCGCCGTCGTATCGCTTTTGGTTACTTCTCTAGCCGCATGGATCTCGTCATTCATCACGACTACTACGCCCTTGCCTACGGCTTCTTTACTTATCGCGACATTTAGGGCGTTATAGATATTTAGCGGGCCGTCCGCACTTAGCGAGCCGCTGTTTCTCATCGCGCCGACCATAACGATAGGTTTATCGCTTTTGACGACTAAATTTAAAAAATACGCCGTCTCCTCCATAGTATCCGTTCCGTGCGTGATGACGACGCCGTCGGCCTCGTCGCTAGTTAGCAGTTCGTTTACTCTGTTTGCCAGCTTAAACCAAACTTCGTTATTCATCTCCTGCGAACCGATGTTTGAAATTTGCTCGCCTTTTATGGTCGCTATTTTGTTGATTTCAGGCACCGCAGCGATCAGTTTATCCACCGTAACGGTTCCTGAGGTATAGCTCGCATCAAGCGATCCGGGGCCGCTTCCCGCTACCGTGCCGCCCACTGCTAGTATAGTAACTCTTTTCATAAAACCTCCGTTTAGGCCGTAAGCCTGATTAGCGCCATATAAATACCCGTCGAAGCCGCGATGCTAAGCAGGGTATTTTTAAATTTCAGATGAATCAAAATCGCGCTAAAAACGGCTAGCGCTTCGTTTAGTCCGTACGGATAAACGTCAAATTTGACGTCCTTTAGCCCGTAGCACACCAAGATAACCATTATCATCAGACCCATATGTCGCTCCACGGCGCTAAGCCACGGACGAGGCTTATAGTTTTTGATGACGTAAAACGGCGCGGCACGCGTCAAAAAGGTCGCAAACGCGCTTAGCAAAACGGCGGCGAATATCGCCCACTCGCTAGAACTCACGCTTATCAAAGCTTATCCTTAAAAACTAAAATAAAAATAAAGCAAAGCGCCATCGAGCCTACCAGCATCGCTTTAGCGGGCATGAGCGCTACGCCGGCGACTCCGAAAAAGCACGCCGCGCCTAGCACCTTATAGTTTTTATCGTTTTTAAACATCTCCATCACGATCACGATAAAAAGCGCCGTCAAGCTAAACTCAAGCCCGCTCGTATCGACCTTTATCAGCCCGCCGGCTAGGCATCCGACCGCCGTTCCCGCCGCCCAGTAGAGCCACGAGATCAAATTTAAACGCGTAAAAACATAACTGCGCTCCGCTGCGTCCGTGATCTTAAGCGCCTTAAATATCGCAAAGGTTTCGTCCGTAAGAGTCGCGATATTAAAAAGGCGAAATTTGAGATCTTTGTACTCTTTTAAAAGCGCGAGTCCATAAAAAGTATGGCGTAAATTTACCAGATACGAGACGATAAAAACCTCTAAAAGCCCCGTGCCAGCGCTAAAAAGCGAGAGCATCATAAACTGCGCCGCGCCGCCGTATGCTAGCGTGCTAAGAGCGATGGCGATAAATGCGCTAACGCCCATGCTTTTAGCCAGTATCCCAAAGGCGACGCCGAGGGGGAAATAGCCCATAAAAATGGGAATGCTGAGCTTAAAAACGTAACTGAAATGCAAAAATTTTCCTTAATAAAAGCGCGATGATAGCTAAAAATTTAAAAATTTAGGATAAAGACCGGGAATTTGAGCGAAATTTGGCGGCGGGCTGGTAATAAGCAGATTTTTAGCATAATCACCAAATAATCAAATTTAAGCCGATGCTGCGGTAAACAAATTTAACCCGTCCGCACTTGATGTTTAGCTTAGATTTAAATACTCGATTGACAAACCAAAAATCATAAAATAAACAATGACTGCAAGCAAGAACCGCTACGAAACGGCTAAAATTTAGCTAAATTTAGCCGTTTTTCACCGTAAATTTAAAAAGCCGCCGAGTCAGTCAAATTTGTAAATTTGAAAGACCGGACGGCGTCAAATTTAGCCTACTTTAGGCTATCTCTTTAGGCTATTTACGATAGAGAGCATATCATCGCTCGTCGTGATCGCCTTTGAGTTTGCCTCATACGCACGCTGACCCGTGATGAGGTCGGTCATCTCTTCGACCAGTTGCACGTTACTCATCTCGACAAACCCCTGCCTGATCGTACCAAGACCGTCAAGACCCGCCGTACCGACTACGACCTCGCCGCTAGAGCCGGTCGGCAGATAGAGGTTGTCGCCCATAGAGTGCAGGCCTGCGGGGTTGATAAAATTTGCTAGCTCGATGCGGCCCACCTGCGTCATCTCAGTATTGCCTGGCTGCAGCACTGAGACGGTGCCGTCGGTACCGACTGATACCTGCGTGGCATCAGCCGGGATAGTCATCTGTGGCTGAAGCACGTAGCCGTCGGAGTTTACGATCGTGCCCTCGCTATCTAGCTTAAAGGCACCGTTTCTAGTATACGCCGTCGTACCGTCGGGAAGCTGCACCTGGAAAAAGCCGTTGCCAGCTATAACCATATCGAGGTTGTTACTCGTTTCTTTAAAATAGCCTTGCGAAAATATCTTCGTTATCGCCGTCGGACGCGCGCCCAGACCCACCTCGATACCCGTTGGGCTTTTCGTCGTGGCGCTGGTTGCAGTGCCCGCATACTCCATGACCTGATACATCAGATCGGCAAATTCGGCGCGGTTTTTCTTGTAGCCGATGGTGTTTACGTTTGCGATGTTGTGCGACGTAACGTCGATCTGGGTTTGCTGGGCGATCATGCCGGTGGCGGCGGAGTAAATAGACCTCATCATTTTCGTATTTTCCTTTCTTAGCGCGTTGTATCTTGAGCGTATACTTCGTTGGTTTTTTCCTCGACTTCGGTTACGTATCGAATATACGCGCCCTCGCCTCGCAAAAAACCGCCTAGTCTCCATCTCAAGCTACTGCCGCTTATCTTTATGTATCTAATAAACGGCTCATCGCTTTTTACCATTGCAAAATATATTCCAAATTTGCAGTCTTAAATTTTACGCTTTTGCATAAAACGTCGCCGACTGCTTTATGCCTGGCAAAAGTCTAAAATTTACAAATTCGGCGCGATTTCTCGCATTTCTTAACTGTTCAGCAAAAGGCGTTCCAAATTTGCAAATTTGGGAAAAACTAAAAATATTTTGGCAGAAGTATTTTAAAATAAAATTTTGAGAGAAAATTAGAGTTGAAGCATCTGCGATCGTAAGCAAAAAAGCAAATTTAACATAGCTATAATAAGCAAAGTATTTTTAGATGATTTTTAATGCTGTTGCAGTTTTTGCGACTGAGGCTAACCATGAAGGTTGCCGAAGAAGCAAAAACCAAACTCATTAAAAAGCGCTAAAAAGACGCAGCTTATTAGACTTTCGTATTAGCGAGCTTACTTATAGCTTCCTGATTCAGATCATCCATATGGCTCGTCATCACCTTTTGATACATCTCGACAAAGCGCTGCGTCTCGATGAGTCCGACCATCTCAGTTACGGCGTTTACGTTGGAGATTTGAGTGTATTTCCACGCGACCGCGTCTATCTCGCCGCCCACGTCTTCAAGCTCCTTTAAATTTGGCAAAACATAGAGATTGTCGCCCTCTTTGGTTAAATTTCGTATCTCTTTTGGCTGCGCAATATAAAGTCTAGCTAGTGGTTCCTCGTTTGAGTAGAGATTGCCGTTTTTATCCGCAGAAAAGCGCTCTCCCTGCGGGATTTGGATGCCTTGAAAATTGTTCGTAAAATAATCGCTCGGCAGTACTTTATAGCCCTCTTTTGTTACCAAAAATCCGTCCTCGTCGAGGTTAAACGAGCCGTTTTTGGTTAGACGCACATCGCCGGGCTTCACCTCGACTAAGAAAAACAGATCCTCGCGCTTCATCGCAAAGTCGAGGTCGTTGTTTGAAAATTTAAGCCCGCCCTGACTAAAATCCACGTATTGCTCAGAGATTTGCGGCACCCTGTCGATAGTTCTGTTTAGAAATTTCGCCGCATCTTTGGTGTGATTTTCTATCGGTAACTCGTCGCGATACTCCTTAAAAATCCTCTCAAAATCACCCACTACGACGTCGTCGCGTTTAAAGCCGATAGTATTTATGTTAGCAAGGTTGTTTGCAATGACGTCTAGGCGGTTAAACTGCGTCACCATGGCGCCGGTTGCTTGGTAGTAGCCGTTGTTCATTTACTTTTCCTTATTTTGGCGACTCGTCTTTTTTGCTACGCTTTGCTTGCAACTTTCAGACGAGCACATTTTTCTGATTAGATCAGCAACTTCCGTTCCAACTCAAATTTAATAAAATTTTCAGCAAATTTAGCCTATGTAAAAATGCCCGAATAATCGTATTTTTATTAATATTTAAAGAAGTTTGGGTATAATCCTCGTTTTCTACAAAAAGAAGGAATCCCGAATGAGTACCGCAAAAAAAGAGGCATTGTCGCTCATAGAAGAGCTTTTCAAAGAAAATGCCAAAGGCTATATCACTTACGAAAAACTAGTTAAATTTCTAGACAAAGCGCCGACGGCAGCGATAGCAAAAAAGATAGAGTCGCTGGCGAAAGAAAATAAAGTCCAGCTCATCACCTCAGCTGAAATCGCAAAAATGCGCAATATCGAAGACGCTAAAAAGCGCCGCGAGGAGCTAGCAAAACTAGCCGACGACAATCTAGAGGAAGAATTTGACCTAGCCAGCGAAACCGATCTGCTCGAGTGGTCGCGCTCGGATAGTCCCGTGCGTATGTACCTACGCGAAATGGGTCAAATCGCACTACTAACCAAAGAGGAAGAAGTAGAAATCAGTAAAAAAATCGAGCTTGGCGAAGATATCATCATTGACGCATTTTGCTCAGTACCATACCTTATCGATTTTATTCTTGACTACAAAGAGCCGCTTATAAACCGCGAACGCCGCGTAAAAGAGCTTTTTAGAAGCTTTGACGACGAAGGTGAGGAAGGTAGCGAAGAGGTCGAAGAAGAGGAAGAAAACGAAGAAGTCGAGGATGATGTCGAGGAAGGCGAAGAGAAAGAAGCCAAGCCAAAAAAACACAATAAAAAAGACGACAAACGAGCCGAAAAAGTAATCGAGAGTTTTAAAGCGCTCGAAAAGGCCAAAAAAGAGTGGCTAAAAACTGCAAATAAACAAAACGAAGTAGAGACTGAGGATGAGTTTTTAGCAAAGATAACGCTTGCGTTTAAAAAGAAAATTTTAAAAGACAAGCTAATGGATCTAGGGCCTACTAGTAAGCTCATAACCGAGATCGTAAAGTCGATGGAAACGGCGCTAAAGAGCGATGATGAATTTGACAGAGAGCTAAAAAGACTCGAGTATAAGCTACCTATGTTTAGCGACGAGCTAAAGAAAAATCATAAGTCGATACTAAAAGATATCATCAAGCTCAGCAAAGAAGATATCATCGCGCGAGTACCCGAGGCTACGATGGTATCAACCTACGTGGAGATCAAAAAGCTATTTGCGACCAAGGAAGCGAGCAAGAGCGGATTTAACCTAGATCCGATACTTTTAAAGGAAATTTTAGAGCAAATCAAGCGCGGCAAAAAGATATCCGACGAAGCAAAAGCCAGGATGGCAAAGTCAAATTTACGCCTAGTCGTGAGCATCGCCAAGCGCTACACAAACCGTGGTTTGCCGTTTTTAGACCTGATTCAAGAGGGTAACATCGGGCTAATGAAAGCGGTCGATAAATTTGAATATAAAAAAGGGTATAAATTTTCTACCTATGCGACGTGGTGGATACGTCAGGCTATTAGCCGTGCTATCGCCGATCAAGCCCGCACTATACGTATCCCTATCCATATGATAGAAACGATAAACCGTATCAACAAAATCAACCGAAAATATCTACAAGAAGAGGGCAAAGAGCCGGATATAAACGTAATCGCAGCCGAGGTCGGACTAAGCGCGGACAAGATAAAACAGGTCATCAAAATAACCAAAGAGCCTATCAGCCTAGAAGCCCCTATCGGCAATGAAGACGACGGTAAATTTGGGGATTTCGTCGAGGACAGAAGCTCTCTAAGCCCGATGGATCATATCCTAAAAAACGACCTAAAAGAGCAGATAGACGAAGTCCTAGATCAGCTAAACGAGCGCGAAAAAGCCGTCATCAGGATGAGATTTGGCCTTTTAGATGACGAAAGCGACCGCACGCTAGAAGAGATAGGCAAGGAGCTAAACGTAACCCGCGAGCGCGTCCGCCAGATCGAAAGCTCTGCTATCAAAAAACTAAAACACCCGAAAGTCGGTAGAAAACTCAAAAACTACATCGAGGGCTAAATTTAGCCCTCCTCTTTTATAGCCGATCGGCAAATAAAAACAACTACCAAATTTAAAGAAAATCCAAAGGCGCAAAGATAGATCAGCAACCCCTGGCCGAGATAAAATTCCACGGCATAGCTTCTAATATTTTACTAATCGGCGGCTGTATGTCTATTTGGGTTTTGTGCGATTTTTGCAGCCGTGTCTCGCTGGTTGGATTTTTGACCGCTGTGTTTTTCGTTTGCCTTATATTTCTCGCATCGATGATCTTTAGGCTTCTTGCCGCTAGACAAATTTCCAAACTCTGCCCAAGCAAACTTTTTACGAGAACTTCCTCTGCACTAGTCACGGTGGCGCTAATGGCGATTTTATGGTTATCTATGGTATTGTATTCGGTAAGTCAAGTCGGATTTGGCGCGGTAGAGTATGCCGCGGCACAGATCGGAGGCTCTTTTGTAGATAATGCTTATTCTATAATCGGAGCAGTCGCAAATAATTTTTTAAATATACAAGGCTCGGCCCTTACGATATTTCTTACCATAGACTCTATTCTAACTATCTACTTTTGGTTTATGCTTGGCGCGTCGTATTACCTGCTCGGCAAAGATACGCAGAACAGTGCTTTCTACATCTACTCAGACTTAGCCTTTATGTGCATAGCGTTTCAGTTTATCGATATTTCGTCCCTTAACGGTTTGGTATCTCCATACGCGCTGCTTACGATAGCGCTCTTGATCCCACTTTGCGAACTGGCGGTTTGGGCTAGGATCAAAAATATCACTCTTGCGCAGCCCTAAAATTTAAAAACTTCAAGTTTTATCACAGCCGCCATACTAGCCGTTTTGCTAAATTTTGTCGAAAACGGCACTAGTGTCGCCTCTCAAATTTTATAATAAATTCATTGCCGTTTCTGTAATATACTGCTATTTATTTATGAGCTAAAAATGCTTATTTTAAGCCTATAAATAAATATAATTTAAAAACTTAATGAAAAACATGAGTAAATTTCACTCTTTCGCACTAGCTCTTGCGCTGTGCGTGAGTTTGCTTTTCGCAGATCGCGTCGTAACCGATCAGCTGGGTCGCGACGTCACGCTGCCTGATGAGGTTAGGCGCATAGTCGTGCTTCAGCACCAAAGCCTAAACGCGCTCAATGAGCTAAACGCGCTGGATAAGGTCGTCGGCGTGCAGGAGTCGTGGGAAAAGTCGCTCGGTAAAAACTACGTCCGTCTAGCGCCGAGCCTAAAAGATATGCCCACACCTGGCGATCTGAAGGTCATCAACTACGAGGCAGTGCTTAAGCTAAAGCCCGACGTCGTGATCGTCACGAACTACATCCCGCAAGAATACATCGACAAAATGACGGAGCTCAAAATCCCCGTCGTCGCCGTTAGCTTTCAGCGCAGCGACGCCGCCGATAAGGGCAAGCTAAATCCGACCTTCAAAGACGACGAGGCGGCCTACACCGAGGGCTTTT
>CALCKS010000147.1 GCA_937965895.1 uncultured Campylobacter sp. | reverse complement strand
CCCTGCTTGAACGCTACAAGCTTTGCCTAGCGCGCGGCGAGTGGTGGGGATACGCTAGATTTGAGCCACAAAGCGAGCAGATAGAAGCAGTGCAGACGCTAAGCCTGCCAACGTGGAAGTTTTATGAACAAATAGCATAAATTTTGAAAGGATAAAAAATGAAAGTAAAAGCAAGTTTTAGATGCATTGAGATAGAAGAAGACGTTGAGCCCGTGGACGGCTATTTTAATTTAGATTTTGACGGCGAATATATAATGGAGATTTTTTACGACGGTAAAGAATTTGAGCCTACGGGAAGAATAACGGATGGATGGGGGAATCGTGGCGCGCCTTTTATAGATTGCGAATTAAAAATAGAAAGGATAGACAAATGAACCAACTACAACAAGCCAAGCCACAAACAGAGCAGATAGCAAAAAGCAACTGGCTAAGCCAAGACGAGAAAAAAATCATCAAGGCGCAGTTTTTCCCGCCAAACGCTACCGATATGGATATGATTTATTGTATGAAGGTTGCTGAAACCTTTAATTTAAACCCTATCTTAAAACAAATATTTTTTGTCGAGCGCTCGGCAAATATCGACGGCAGGTGGATAACAAAAATAGAGCCTTTGGCTGGGCGCGACAGCTTTTTGACCCTAGCGCATAGAAGCGGTAAATTTGCGGGCATCGAAAGCGAGTGCAGCATAAAGCAAACGGCAGTATTGCAAGACGGCGAATGGGTAACCAAGAACGAGCTAGTCGCAACAGCAAGAGTATATCGCACGGACAACGATCGTCCTTTTTGCGCTGAAGTGGAGTATAGCGAATATGTGCAAAGAACAAAAGACGGCAGCATAACCAAATTTTGGCGCGACAAGCCTAAAACTATGTTAAAAAAAGTGGCCGAAAGCCAAGCATTGCGAAAAGCCTTTGACATCTCGGGGCTTTATTCAGTCGATGAAGTCGGCGATGATGAGCCTAAAAAAACAAAAATAGCGCCTAAAATTGAAGCAAAAACAACGCAAAACCTAAACGAGCTTTTGAGCAGTTCGGAAAAACCGAACAGCTCAGTTGGTGCAAAAAATTCACAAACTGACGAAGCCGAATACATCGAAGCCGCGCCCGTTGAAGTAGAAATCGACGTAAACGAGGACGTGCTGCCGCTTGATGTATTGCAAAGCGAGCTAATGAACAGAGGCGCGAGCGAAACGGAAGCCGAAAAGCTTTTGGAAAGAGTGTCGCCTGATGAAGCGAAAGCGTATTTAGCTGATCCAAACAGCATCGATGCGTTGATGGAAAATTTAAGGAGTTAAAAAATGAAAGCATTAGGAGTTTTAGGTGCATTATTTGCGGGGTTAAATAGTGTAGATACTTTTCAGGACGCGCCACAAACAAAAAAGAGCAAAGCCCGCATGCCTCGCTCAAAAACAAGACGCACAAAAGGCGCTTATGATAGAAGCCAAAGGATAAGGGCAAATAGGCGAAAGGCTAAAAGATGAACGTAGGATATTTCAAACACAAAACCGTAAAAGACCAAAACGGCGTGGATCAAAAATTTATAGGCGGGGTGATAAATATTCCGTTTATGCGCCCTATCGAATGCTCTCTAATCGTAACCCCGCACGAGGAACTAGCGGGAAACCAAAAAGCCCCGATATACAAAATCGCCCTATACAAGCCTAAAGGCTGGGAGGGCTCTAGACAGATTATCGGCGGAATTTGGAGTGCGGTTAGCAAAGACGGTAAAGTCAATTACTTTAAAGGGCACATTGAAACGCCTTTGGTAGCGGGCGGACGAGTATATATCGCGCTATTTGAGCCAAAAGAGGATAACGGGCTAATGTTTGAGGTTACTTGGAGCGCGCCTAAATCAAATACTAGCGCATACGTGCCTACGGCTAGCAACGAGGACGCAAGCTATTATGCGGACGAC
>CALCKS010000146.1 GCA_937965895.1 uncultured Campylobacter sp. | reverse complement strand
TTAAGGGGGAAGGGAGCGACTTCGTAATTCAAGCCCCTTCCCCCTTAACAAGAAAAATCAAAATATTAAAAATACAGCAAAAAGAAACCAAAATGCAAAATTTAAACGAACTATTACGCTTAGCCAAGCTTGCGGCCACAAAAGCAGGCGACGAGATAATAAAATTTTACGCCCACAAGGGCTTTGACGACGAGATTTTAGCGGCTCGCTCGACTTTACCCGAAAGCACACACAGCCAAAACCGCCGAGATTTCGAAATAAATTTAAAAACCGATCATTCGCCCGTGACCTCGGCCGATCTCGCGGCAAACGCTGCGATATTTGAAACGCTAAAAAGCTCACAGATCCAAATTTGCTCGGAGGAAAAGATTTTAGGCGAGTCCGCGCGGACGTTTTGGCTCATCGATCCGCTAGACGGCACGAAGGATTTTATCGAGGGTAGTGGCGAGTTTTGCGTCTGTATCGCGCTCATAGAGGACGGTCGCCCGGTTCTTGGCGTTATCTACGTGCCCGTTACCGGCGAAATTTATAGCGCGGCAAAGGGCGAGCCAACGCAAAAAGAGCTTTACGAAAACGGCTCATTTATACCGCAAACTCTAGCCGCAAAAGAGTGCGCGCCGCAAACGATAATCAGCGGCAAACGCGGCAAAAACGTAACGGCCGGCAAGCTCGCGACCGCCCTAAATTTGGACATCGCGCGGCTAAGCTCGGCGATCAAATACTGCCGCATCGCCGAAAATCTCGCGGGCGCATACATGCGCTACTCGCCAAGCTCCATCTGGGACAACGCTGCGGGCGAGATGATCGCTGCGGGTGCGGGAGCAAAGATGATCGATCTAGCGACGCTAAAAGCGCCGATCTACGACGCAGCCTCGCTAAAAAACAACGAGTTTATCGTCATTGCAAAGGATTTTTTAGACCGCGTGGATGAAATTTTACGAGCGATAAAAGAGCTAAATTTATAAACCAAAAGGCGACTCGCCGCATTTTAAATTTAAACGGCTCAAGTAAATACCATTATATAGCAACGCCGAATTTAAGACCTGCTAGACGAGAGTCGATAAATTTCATTTAAAATTTAGCTAAAATCGTAGTCAAATTTCAAGCCCCAAGTCGCCAAACGTTTAAAGGAAACAATTGTTAAAAATCATAAAATCAGTTCTTAGCGTCATTTTCCAGGCTAGAATTTTATTTATCCTTTTTTACTTTTGCGCCTTCGTTACTTTTGCGCCCATGTCCTCTATCTTGGGCGCGGAGATGAGCCAAATGACGCTTTCTGCGCTATTTAACCCGCTCACGATAC
>CALCKS010000145.1 GCA_937965895.1 uncultured Campylobacter sp. | reverse complement strand
CCGCCGCTTGAGGCCGTGCCAGAGCAGGAGCTGCGCGGCGCATATATATTTTTGGAGCTTAGCCTAGGCAAATTCGAAGTATCGCTAGCACTCGCGCAGGCCGTGCAGGAGCGCATAGGCGCTATGGACTTCGCCGAGCGCTTCGCTAAGCGTGACACCGACGAGATCGCAGACATCGTGCGAGCTGCGAAAATGCCGATAGGGCGCGTCTGCATCAATCAAAAAGAGAAAAAGGTAAAGCGAAAGCCGAGTGATAAATTTAAGCTTCCGCGCGCGGCTGGCGAGACGCTAACGTTTAAAAATTTCAATTTCAAAATCGCCGTGATGAACGAGCTGATGTATGAAAAAACCCTGCTACAGCCTAAATTTGACGTGTTTGAGTACTGCGAGGAGCGCGGCATCGATCCATACGCGGACTTCGGCGCCCTGCCGCAAGCTAAAAAGTGGTTTAAGGACTATCCGGTCCCCGCAGATTTGGCGGAGCAGGTGAGCGAGCTCTATCTTGACGGCGGAAACGAAATTTACCTGCAAATCGCGCCTGATTGGGACGGCGAGGACGATCTTTTCGACATTAAAAACATTGACGCCGCCGAGCTTGCGCCCTTCATTAATCTTAAAAAAATCGAAACGACCGGCATCGGCATATCTAAAAAGGCGCGAAAAGTTTGCGCTGATGCGGGGATTACGGTAGTCGATTAGGCGAGGAGATAAATTTTCAAGCAATCAAATTTTACGCTCAAAAATGGTAGAATTTGAAGCCAAATTTTAATAAATAACAAACAAAAATTTGAGCTTATCTTAAGCGTAAATTATTCGCATGCGTTAGCGCAATAGCGATAGCATCGGTGATATCAAGCGGTTTGATCTCCTTCGTGATACCGAGAATTTTCTTAACCATAAAGGCCACCTGCTCTTTGTCGGCCTTGGCTTTGCCCGTAACCGTTTTTTTAACCTGAAGCGGCGTGTACTCGGCAAAATCGCCGTGAAGTTGCAAAATTTTAAGACTAAGCGCCCCTCGAAACTGCGCGAGCTTCAAAACCGTTTTTGGATTATAAGCGAAAAATATGTCCTCGATCGCCACTTCGTCAAATTTATGATTTTTAAAAATCAGGTCAAGCCCCTCGCAAAGTTCGGTGATTTGATACTGCAAAGAATTCGGTTTTATTTTGATTAGTCCCGCTTCGATCAAAACTGTTTTCACTGGCGTCTTTTCGACGATTGCATAGCCGCAATTTCGCGATCCCGGATCGATTCCTAAAATTTTCATCTCGCTCTTTTCAATAGTTTTTCACGCTTTTTTCACACCGTGAAAAAACGAATTTCAACGCTATTTTAACAAATTTAAGATAAAATCTAGCGAATTAATCTTAAAGGCAAAAATTTGGTCGCAAACGAGGTTTTGGAGCTGCTTTCCAAAGAAATTTTACCGTCGGAATTTGAATGCTACATAAAGCAGCTTAAATTTAACGAAAAAAGCTCAAATTCGACAAACGTCGTATTTAACGCGCCAAACGAGATTATCGCCAAATTTATCCAGACCAAATACGCCTCAAAAATTGCTCACCTTTTTGAAGTAAAAACCGGGCAAAAACCGGTCGTCGAAGTCCAAGCCCCGACCAAAATCGCAAGCAAACCGGCCAAAAAAGTGGACGTCAAAGAGATAAAAGCGCAAAGCAGCCTCCTAAATCCAAGTTACACGTTTGAAAATTTCGTCGTCGGCGACTCTAATCAATTTGCATTTTTAAGCGCGAAGGCCGTATCCGAGCAGCCGGGTAAGATTTACAATCCGCTTTTTATCTACGGCCCGACTGGGCTTGGCAAAACTCACCTTTTGCAATCAGTCGGAAATTTTTGCCTAAACGGCGGCAAAATGGTCATTTGCGTAACAAGCGAGCAGTTTATTACGGACTTTACTTATAACCTCAACAACCACTCGATGGAGCGATTTCGAGAAAAGTACCGAAACTGCGACGTTTTACTCATCGACGACGTGCAGTTTTTAGGCAAAACGGATAAAATCCAAGAGGAATTTTTCCACACGTTTAACGAGCTTCACGCCAAAAACGGCCAGATCGTGATGACCTCGGACCGCCAACCAAAGCTGCTAAAAGGCTTTGAAGATAGGCTAAGAACGCGTTTTGAGTGGGGCATCATCGCCGATATCACACCGCCGGAGCTCGATACTAAAATCGCAATAATCAAGAAAAAATGCGAATTTGATAAAATTTACCTCGACAAAGACGTCATAAACTACATCGCTACAAATATGGGCGATAACATCCGAGAAATCGAAAGTGCGATAATAAATTTAAACGCTTACGCAAGGCTCATGAGACAAGAAATCACGCTAGAATTTGCCAAAAATATCCTGCGCGATCAGATAAAAGAAAAGCGCGAAAATATAAATCTAGAAAATATCGTTGAAATCGTAAGCAAAGAGCTAAACGTCAAACCAAGCGAGATGAAAAGCAAATCACGCTCAAAAAATATCGTCGAAGCTAGGCGCATCGTGATATATCTGGCTAAAAATTTGACGCCAAACTCGATGCCGCAGATCGCTCAGTTTTTTAATATGAAAGATCACTCCGCAGTAAGCCACAGCATAAAAAAGATAAACGAGCTAATAGAAACGAATGAATATTTTAAGGTTCGCGTCGAAGAACTAAAGAATAAAATTTTAACCAAAGAGTAAAAACGTGAATAAAAGTGAAAAAATAAACCGTTTTTTTAACGCCGCAAATGCCATATTTAAAGCAAATAAAAGCAGTTTTAAACTTTTCACGCCCCCTACTAATGCTACTAAAAGAAATTTAAAAATAAAAGGAAAAAAATGAAAGTCGCGATTAATAAAAACGCTTTAGAAAGCATCGTAACAAATAGCAATTCTTACCTAGAGAAAAAAGATCTAAGCGCTATAACTTCGCATATATTTATCGGAGCTAAAGACGGTATCCTAAATATCAAAGCAACAGACCACGAGATCGGCCTAGCATATAAGCTCTCAAATGTCAAAATCATGGACGAGGGAAATGCTACTGCAAACGGTAAGAAATTACTTGACATCATAAGAAGCCTAAAAGACGAAGAAATCACACTAGAGACAGTAAATAACTACCTCTATATAAAACAAAAAAACTCAAAATATAAGCTTCCGATGTACAAATTTGAGGATTTTCCAAATTTCCCAACAGTAGAAAATAAAAATAAATTTGAAGTCGACGCCGTAATGCTTGGACGAAGTTTAAAGAAAATTTTTACAAGCATCGACAATAATAACCCTAAATTTGAGCTAAACGGCGCTCTTATTGACATTAAGCAAAACTACATAAACATAGTCGGCACCGACACGAAAAGGCTTAGCGTATTTAGATTTGAAACGCCAACTCAGAGCGAATTTTCCCTAATAATCCCAAAAAAAGCTATTAGCGAGATACAAAAGCTATTTTTTGACAAGATCGAAATTTACTACGACGATACGACTCTGATCGCTCAAAGCGCAAATTTCGAGTTTTTTACAAAGCTTATAAACGGTAGATTTCCTGACTACAACAGAGTAATCCCGCAAGAAATAAAACGAAGACTAAGACTAAGCAGAGATAAGATGATAGAAGGCATCAAAACCGTTTCGATCATCTCTGAGAGCACAAAAATCGTATTTGCTCCTCAAACCATAAGCTTTGAAAGCATTGTCGAGGATAACTCGGAAGCTAAAACGACGATAGAATTTGCAACTGGACTAGAAGAAGAGATCTACGTCGGCGTGAAAAATAGATACTTGCTTGATTTCTTACAAAGCATCGAAGAGGAACATTTCGAATTTGGATTTAACGACTCAAATTTAGCCTTTACGGTGAGCTCAAATGAGCTAAAAACGGTAATCATGCCAATAAATTTATAAAATAACAAAGGTAAATAATGCAGCAAAATTACGGCGCGGAAAATATTAAAGTTTTAAAAGGACTCGAAGCGGTTAGAAAACGCCCCGGTATGTATATCGGAGATACCAACATAAGCGGCCTACACCACATGATCTACGAGGTCGTCGATAACTCCATAGACGAAGCGATGGCGGGCTACTGTGATACGATAGACGTAGAACTAACGCGCGAAGGCTCTGCTATCATCACCGATAACGGACGCGGTATACCTGTCGATATGCACCCTACGGAGAAAATTTCAGCCGCTACTGTCGTTTTAACCGTACTTCACGCAGGCGGTAAATTTGACAAAGATACTTATAAGGTTTCAGGCGGCCTGCACGGTGTGGGCGTTAGCGTCGTAAACGCCCTTTCTAAAAAACTGGTCGTAAATATCAAACGAGACGGCAAACTACATAGACAAGAATTCTCAAAAGGTATCCCGCAAAGCGACCTTGAGGTTATAAAAACCACAAATAGAACCGGAACTCAGGTAGAGTTTTGGCCGGATGACAGTATTTTTGAGGTTACGGAATTTAACGATGAAATTTTAGCTAAACGTTTTCGCGAGCTAGCCTATCTAAATCCAAAAATAACGATAAATTTTAAGGATCAAAGAAACGGTAGAAGCGAGAGCTTTCACTACGAGGGCGGACTTGAGAGCTTTGTAACGGATATGAATAAAAACGAAGCCGTAAGCAAAGCCGTATCATTTAGCGGCGGCGAAGAGGACGTTTTAGTCGATTTTGCACTGATGTACAACGATACTTATAGCGAAAATTTACTAAGCTTCGTAAATAATATCAAAACCCCTGACGGCGGTACGCACGAAGCTGGATTTCGTGCGGGTTTAACTCGCGTGATAACAAACTATATCGCAGCAAACGCTGCAGCCCGCGAAAAAGACACGAAAATCACGGGCGAAGATATCCGCGAAGGCCTCATCGCAGTTATCAGCGTAAAGGTACCCGAGCCGCAGTTTGAAGGCCAAACGAAAGGAAAATTAGGCTCAAGCTACGTAAAACCGATCGTTCAAAAGATGGTTTTTGAGGTACTTAGCAAGTATTTTGAAGAAAATCCGATTGAAGCTCGCGCGATAATGGAAAAAGCGTTAATGGCGGCACGCGGACGTGAAGCTGCTAAAAAAGCTCGCGATCTAACGCGTAAAAAAGAGGGTCTAAGCATAGGAACTCTGCCCGGTAAACTAGCTGACTGTCAGAGTAAAGATCCAACTATCAGCGAGCTTTATCTGGTGGAGGGCGACTCTGCGGGCGGTTCGGCCAAACAAGGACGCGATAGGGTGTTTCAGGCGATTTTGCCGTTAAAAGGTAAAATTTTAAACGTCGAAAAATCGCGCTTAGATAAAATTTTAAAATCAGACGAAATAAAAAACATGATAACTGCTCTAGGTTGCGGTATCGGCGATGAATTTGATGCTGAAAGGCTTCGCTACCACAAAATCATCATCATGACCGATGCCGACGTCGACGGTAGTCATATTCAGACGCTGCTTTTAACGTTTTTCTTTAGATTTTTACACAAAGTCGTGGAAAACGGTCATATTTATCTAGCTCAGCCGCCTCTTTACCGCTATAAAAAGGGTAAAAAAGAAATTTATCTAAAAGACGAAAGAGCGCTTAATGAATTTCTAATAGAAACCGGCATCGAAGGGGTCGAGTTTGAAGGTATCGGAAACGCTGATCTCATAGACTTTTTAAAGATAGTCGCGGCTTATAGAAGCGTATTAAAAGAGCTTGAAAAGCGCTTTAGCGTGATCTCTGCGGTTAGATATATGATCGAAAATCCAGATATCGTTTCAAAAAGCTACGGTGAAATTTATGAAATTTTGAAAAATTATTTAGAAGCTCAGGGGCACAATATCCTAAATTCCTACGTCAGCGAAGAGGAAGCTAGAATTTACGTACAAACCGAAAGCGGCCTAGAAGAGCTTTTGGTAAATGAAAATTTATTTACAAATCCTCTTTACGAGGAAGCGCTTTATATCAGTCAAAAGATAAAAGAGCGCGGTATCGAGCTAAAAGGCGACGTAATAGACGTACTAGACGAGATCGAGAAAAATGCCAAAAAAGGCGCCTATATACAACGCTATAAAGGCCTTGGTGAGATGAA